>NZ_JBVHEH010000009.1:162939-326124 GCF_055562955.1 Kitasatospora sp. NPDC015121 | reverse complement strand
ACTCTTCGGCGAGGACCACCCGTCGGTCGTCGCGGCCCGCGGCTGGCAGCGCACCAACCGGGACCTGGAGCCGCAGCCGCTCTGACCCGGGGGCGGGGGGCGGGGGGGGGGGGGGGCGGCCCCCCCCCCCCCCCCCCCCCCCCCCCCCCCCCGGGGGGGGCCCCCCCCCCCCGGGGGGGGGGGGGCCCCCCCCCCCCCCCGGGGGGGGCCCCCCGGCCCCCGCGTCTCCGGCGGGCGCCTCAGGCCACGGTCACCGTCACCTGGGTGAAGCCCAACGAGCCCAGCAGGCCGGTCAGCATCGCCTTGGTGTTGTTCTCCGCGGTCGTCGTCAGCCCGCTGTCCTTCGCCGCCTTGTCGATCTTCTCGACGGCCAGCAGCTCCACCTTGTGCTGGTCCTCCGAGGTGCTCGACGAGAACAGGTCGCCGAGCCGGTCGAACAGGCCGCGCTCCTGCGAGTACATGTAGGAGCGCTTGACGTCGAGCGCCGCCCCGGCGAGCTGCGCGTGCGGCAGGGTGATGGACGCCGTGCGCCGGTCCTCGGAGACCTTCACCGCGTCCGCCCCGAGCTTCCCGAGGTCCACGTACGCCTCGACGCTGCCCGCGCCCACGTACAGGCTGCGGGTGCCCAGGATCGCCGACGGCAAGAACTTCGCCTCGTTCGCGAGGTCCACGATCACCTGGAAGTCACCGGTGGCCGCGTTGTAACGGCTCATGTCCCGCACCGACTTGAGGACCGCGGGCTGGCTGCGGTCGACGGTCTTCTCGGCGAACGGGTTCGGCAGGCCCGGCAGCCAGCCCAGATTCCCCATCGCCAGGAACAGCGCCACGATCACGGCCAGCGTGACCGGCAGCGACACGTACCAGGGCACCGCCCGGCGCGGCCGGGCCGCCCGCCCGTCCCGGGTCCGCTCGTCCGCCCGCCGTTCGTCCGCCGTCCGCTCGTCCGTCCGGCGCGGCGCGGGGACGTCCGCCGGCCGCTCGTCCTCGTCTCTCGGTCCCGACCCGTCCTCCGGCCGCTCCGGCCGGGCTTTGCGCGGGCCGTTCACCGGTGACCGTCGATCAGCTCGCCGTACGCCTGCAGCAGGTCCGGCAGCCGCAGCGTGGCCAGGTCCTCCCGGGAGGGCGTGCCGCGCTGGCCGGAGAGCCGCAGGTCCCGGTAGGCGCAGGACTTCTCGTACAGGGTGCGGACGAAGCGGCCGTTGCCGAGCCGGTCGATCCAGCCCTCGGCGACCACGTGCCCGCAGATCGAGGACAGCTCCTCGGTCGCGTCCACGTCCCAGTCGTCACCGTCGGCCCGCGCCAGCTGGAGGCCGATGTCGGCCAGCTCGGCGGGGCGGTAGGAAGGGAAGTCGACCCGGGTGGTGAATCGGGAGTTCAGACCCGGGTTCGTTGCCAGCAGTCGATTCATGCCGTCCGGGTACCCCGCGAGGATGACGACCAATCGGTCCCGGTTGTCCTCGGCCCGCTTCAGCAGCACCTGCAGCGCCTCGTCGCCGTACGCGTCGCCCTTGCTGTAGCCCGAGTTGGCCAGCGAGTACGCCTCGTCTATGAACAGCACGCCGTCCAGCGCCGAGTCGATCAGCTCGTTCGCCTTCACCGCCGTCTGCCCCAGGAACTCGCCCACCAGGTCCGCCCGCTGGGCCTCCACCAGGTGGTCGCCGGAGAGCAGCCCGAGCGCGTGGAAGACCCGGCCGAGGATCCGCGCCACCGTGGTCTTGCCGGTGCCGGACGGGCCGGAGAACACGAAGTGCCGCTTCGGCGGCTGCACCGGCAGGCCGCGGTCCGCCCGCAGCCGGGCCATCCGCAGCTGCGCCGACAGCGCCCGCACCTGCCGCTTGACCGGGTCCAGGCCGACCATCGCCTCCAGCTCGGCCAGCGCCAGGTCCAGCTCCAGCCGGGCGGCCGGCGCCGGGTTCGGACCCGCCGCCGGAATCGCCTGCGCGGCCGGCCAGTTACCCAGCCGGGGCGGCAACGGCGAAGCCCCGGAGGCCCGTTCGGCCAGCTGCGCCCGCCCGGGCCCGGCCGGCGCCTCGTCCTCCTCCGCGCAGGCCTCCGCGCTGACCCCGCCCGAGCCGCCCCGGAACTCCACCGGCCCGCCCGACTCCTCCAGCGGCCCCGGCCCGGCCGGCCCGCCCCACTCCTCCAGCGCCTCCAACGGCACGGCCGCGCCCCGGTACCCGCCGAACTCCCGGCCGTCCAGCAGCCCGTCCTCGGCCGCGATCGCCGCCAGCCGCTGCTCGGTGTCCATGAACGCCGGGTCCGCCCGGTGCACCGCCCGGTACAGCGGCAGCGCCGCCGCGCTGCGCCCGGCGCCCTCGTACGCCCGGGCCAGCCAGTAGCGCAGCTCCTTGCGCTGCGGCTGCTCGGAGCGACAGCGCGCCAGCGAGGCGGCCAGCGGGCGCTGGGCCTGCGCGCACATGTCGAGCCGGACCCGGGCCATGCCGGCGAACAGGCCCGCCTCGATGCCCAGCAGCGGGTCGTCCAGCAGCCGGTCGGTGTCCCGGACCAGCTGCTCCCAGTCCTTCAACAGGTAGGAGCGGCAGGCGTGCAGGAAACGCACCGCGGGCTCCCGCTCCGGCGGCGGACACAGCGTCAGGGCCTGCTCCAGCTCGGGCAGGTGGCGGCCGTCCAGCCAGTGCGAGGCGTGCGCCAGCGTCAGGTCCTGCGGGGTCTCCAGCACCGGCTGCACCCACCAGCCCAGCCAGTACCAGGAACTGAGCGGACGGCGGTGGCGCTCGCGCTGCTCGCCGAAGCGGTCCCGGTGCCGGTGCATCGCCAGCAGCGCGCCCGCGGTGTCGCTGCGCAGCGCGTGCAGGCCCAGCCAGGCGTCCGCCATGCCCGGGTCGGCGTAGACCGCGGCGCGGAACTCCTCCTCCGCGCGGGCGTACGAACCGGCCGTGTAGGCGTCCATGGCGCGCGACCAGGCGCGGTCGGCGTCCGGATCCGGACCCGCCGCGGCGGAACCGTTGCCGCCGGAACTCTCCACCGTCACTGACGCCCCCCGCCAGAACCTCGGGGCGCTCCTCTGCGCGCCTGCGTGGCATGGTACCGGCGCGGCGCTGATCCGTAAGGGTGCCGCGCGCGCGAATGGCGCGAGACGATCGCATCCCGGCGCGCGCGGGAGGAGGCAGGACGGCGCCTCCGGCTCACGGGGGAACAAACCGGAGACGCCGTGTCTGTGGTTGCGGATTCAACTGATTTCCGCGACAGGCAGAACTTAAATCCTGGAGATGTCGCAGGTCAAGAGGGGTGTGTGCGGTTCACTCAGGGTGCTCCGAAGGATTCGCCCGGTGACCCCGTCGATCCGGACGTCGGCATGCGGGCGGCTCGGGTCGGCCGCGAAGTGCGCCTGCTCCGCACACGCCCAACCCGCCCAGAACTCGGCCAGTTCCGGTCCGTCCCGCCGCTCCCCGCGGGCCCGCGCGGCCGCCTGCTCCAGCTCCATCCACAGCAGCGCCGCCAGGTGCGGCCGCACCGCCCGCCGGCCCGCGCCGACCCCCTCCAGCAGCACCACCGGCGCCACCGGCACCTCCCGCGCGCCGCCGAAGGCCCGCGCCGTCCAGTCGTACACCGGGTGCCGCCCCGCCGTGCCGCGCGCCAGCGGCTCCAGCACCCCCGCGCGCAGCCGCTCCGTCCAGCCGAACGGCTCCCGGTGCGTCGCCAGGTCGTCCAGGTGCACCACCGGCGCACCGCCGAGCGCGGCCGACAGCCGCCCCGCGAAGGTCGTCTTGCCGGAGCCCGCGTGCCCGTCCACCGCGACCAGCCGCACCGGCCCCAGCGAGGGCGGCAGCGCGAGCAGGGCGGCGGCCAGCGCGGGCGGCGCGGGCGGTTCGGGGACGACGGGATCCATCCGGCCAGGGTACGGGCCGGGACGTGCGGGGCGGCTCCCGGAGGGCACCGCGGACGGCGCCCCCGCCAGGACGTCGGACCGGCTGGGACGGTCCGGCCCTCCGCCGGCCGCGGTTCAGCGCGCGCTCAGGCCGCGCGGCGGTCGCGCTGCGCGGGCACGGACGCGCGCACCGCGCGGTGGGCCCCGGCGTGCGAGAACGGCTGGGTCCGCCAGTCCAGCGCGGTCGGCAGCACCACCAGGTTGTCCGCCCCCTCCGGCGCCGGGAACTCCCCGCACTCCGGCAGCTCGGCGGTCGGCGCGCCGGTGCCCCGGCAGACGGCCGGCTGGAAGGGGTTCCAGGCGGAGGTCAGCACCGCGTGCTGCGGCAGGCGCTCCTCGTCTCCGATCAGGGCGATCGGGCGGTCGCAGACCGGGCAGTGCACCCGCACGGTCTCCCAGGTGTCGGCCGCGCCCGAGTCCGCCCCGAAGGGCGCCTCGGACGCGCCGGGTTCGTCCTCGACGTCGGAACGCTGGTCGATGGAAGGCATGGTGATCCCCCTCGGATCGGGCCGGAATCCTCGTCGTCCGGGCCACCAGCAGCACTTCCCAGTGACGGGGTGTCATAACCCTGCACTGCGGCGCACGGTGATGCACCGGTTGTGTTCCTCGCCACATTCCCTTGGCATGTGCCCCCCGGATGCGCCCCCCGCGAGCTGTCTGCACAGCCCCCGCGCGATCGAGTAGGTTGACGCCTTGTGGAGGAACTAGACCAGCGCATCGTCCAGCTGCTGCTCCAGGACGGACGGATGAGCTACACCGACCTGGGCAAGGCCACCGGCCTGTCCACCTCGGCCGTGCACCAGCGGGTGCGCCGCCTCGAACAGCGCGGCGTCATCCGCGGCTACACCGCCATCGTCGACCCCGAGGCCGTCGACCTGGCGCTCACCGCGTTCATCTCGGTCAAGCCCTTCGACCCCAGCGCCCCCGACGACACCCCCGAACGCCTGGTCGCCCTCCCCGAGATCGAGGCCTGCCACAGCGTCGCCGGCGACGAGAACTACATCCTCAAGGTCCGCGTCCCCGGCCCCGGCGACCTGGAGGACCTGCTCGCCCGGATCCGCTCCGCCGCCGGCGTCTCCACCCGCACCACCGTCGTCCTCTCCACCCCGTACGAGGCCCGCCCGCCCAGGCTCTGACCGGCGCTCCGGGCCCGGTCGGGCCCCCGGTGTCCGCAGTGCGAGACTGGACGCCATGACCGAACGCACCGACCGGACCGTGCTGCTGCGCGGCGGCAACGTCTACAGCCCCGCCGACCCCTTCGCCACCGCCATGCTGGTCGAGGGCCGGCACGTCGCCTGGGTCGGCAGCGACGGAGCCGCCGAAGCGTACGCCGACGCCGCCGACGAGATCGTCGAACTGGCCGGCGCCCTGGTCACCCCCGCCTTCGTCGACGCCCACGTGCACGCCACCTCCACCGGCCTCGCCCTCACCGGCCTCGACCTCACCGGCAGCACCTCGCTCGCCGAAACCCTCGACCGGATCCGGGCGTTCGCCGCCGACCACACCGGCGGCGCCCTGCTCGGCCACGGCTGGGACGAGACCCGCTGGCCCGAGCACCGCGCCCCCACCCTCGCCGAACTCGACGCCGCCGCCGGGAGCGCCCCGCTCTACCTCTCCCGCACCGACGTCCACTCCGCCCTCGCCACCAGCGCGCTGCGCGCCCTCGTCCCCGGCCTCGACGCGCTCCCCGGCCACGACGCCGCCGGCCCGCTCACCCGAGACGCCCACCACGCCGTCCGGCAGGCCGCCCTCGCCCACCTCACCGCCGAACAGCGCCGCGCCGCCCAGCACGCCACCCTGCGCCGCGCCGCCGAACTCGGCATCGGCACCCTGCACGAGTGCGCCGGACCGCAGATCTCCTCCGCCGAGGACCTCGCCGCGCTGCTCGCCCTCGCCGCCGAGACCGACGGGCCCGAGGTCCACGGCTACTGGGGCGAACTCGGCCCCGAGGGCGTCGCCACCGCCAAGCGGCTCGGCGCGGTCGGCGCCGGCGGCGACCTCTTCGTCGACGGCGCCCTCGGCTCGCACACCGCCTGCCTGCACGACCCGTACCACGACGCCCCGCACACCGGCGTTGCCTACCTCACCGCCGCCGAGATCGCCGACCACGTCACCGCCTGCACCGAGGCCGGCCTGCAGGCCGGCTTCCACGCCATCGGCGACGCCGCGCTCACCGCCGTCGTCGAGGGCGTCCGGGCCGCCGCCGACAAGCTCGGCCTCGACCGGGTCAAGGCCGCCCGGCACCGGGTCGAGCACGCCGAGGCGCTGACCCCCGAGACGCTCGCCGCGTTCGCCGAACTCGGCCTCACCGCCTCCGTCCAGCCCGCCTTCGACGCCGCCTGGGGCGGCCCCGACGGCATGTACGCCGCCCGGCTCGGCACCGAGCGCGCCGCCGCCCTCAACCCCTTCGCCGCGCTGCTGCGCGCCGGCGTCCCGCTGGCCTTCGGCTCCGACGCGCCGGTCACCCCGCTCGACCCCTGGGGCACCGTCCGCGCCGCCGCCTTCCACCGCACCCCCGAGCACCGGATCTCGGTCCGCGCCGCCTTCACCGCCCACACCCGGGGCGGCCACCGCGCCCTCGGCCACGACACCGACGGCGTCCTCGTCCCCGGCGCCCTCGCCTCCTACGCGATCTGGGCCACCGGCGACCTGGTCGTCCAGGCCCCCGACAGCCGCGTCGCCGGCTGGTCCACCGACCCCCGCTCCGGCACCCCGGGCCTGCCCGACCTCACCCCCGGCACCCCCCTCCCCACCTGCCTGCGCACCGTCGTCCGCGGCCGCACCGTCCACCAGGCACCCTGAGCCGAGGCCCCGCACGGGGCGCTCCTCACCCGTTCGGCCCACCCCCGCTCGGGGCGGCGGCGGCTGGGCCGTTCGGATGACCCCGTGGCCACTACCGACGAGGGTGCGAGACCGGGCACGGGCACGGGCCGGGATCCGGGGCCGCTGCCGGGCACGGGCGGCGCGGGGCCGGTCCGGAGGAGGACGGAGGGCGGGCTCCCGGGCGGGCCGATCGCCAAGCGCCCCTGGGAGACGCCCCCGGTGCGGGCGTTCGCCGCCGTGGTGCTCGCCACGTCGGTGACCGTCCCGGTGTACGGTCCGCCGGAGCTGACCGCCGTCGCCGGCCTGGTCCTGGCCGCGGTCCTCGCCGTCCTCCTGAGCCGGGACGCGCTCTACGCCCGGCAGCGCCTGTCCGGGGTCCGGATCACCCCCGAGCGGTTCCCCGAGGCGCACGCGATGCTCGTCGAGGCCGCCCGGGCGTACGGGCTGCGCCGGGTGCCGGAGGGCTTCGTCGTGCTGAACGCCTTCGCCTCCGGCCACGGCTGGCGCCGCTTCGTGGTGTTCGACTCCGAACTGTTCGAGGTCGGCGGCCGCCTGCGCGACCCGGAGGGCTTCCGCTTCGTCCTCGGCCACGAGGTCGGGCACATCGCCGCCGGCGCCACCCTCTCCCGCGCCCAGGAGTACACCGCCGACGACCACGGCTACAGCCTCACCCCGGACGGCTCCCGCGGCATGACGGTGCTCGCCGCCGGCCGCTACCTCTACCCGCGGGTCGACTTCGACGCGACGGCCGACCGGGGCGCCACCGAACGCGGCTTCTTCGCCTTCGTCGCCGACGCCCTCTCCGCCCACCCGGTGCTGGTCAAGCGCTTCGCCGCCCTGCGCGACCGCTCCAGGCCGGGCCGCCTGTTCCGCTGACCCCGCCCGCCGCCGACCCGTCCGCCCGCTGACGGGCCGTCGGCCCGGCGGCCGCCGCAGGGGAGTGAGGTACCTTTCCTGGGACGTCGAACGAGGTGGGACACGCGTGCCCCTTCGCGCGCGGAGACGATCCCGAGGTAGAGAGGTGGTGCGCAGGTGGCACTGCCCGTTTCGCACGAGCAGGGCAGGCAGGACGGACGGCACGAGGGGGAGCGGGCCGCCGGGGCCGCCCCGCGGCCGTCCGCCCCCGCGCGCGGCGGCCGGAAGGGCTGGTGGGCCCGGACCGGCCTGGCCGCGCTCTCCGGCCTCGCCCTGGCCCTCGCCTTCCCGCCGTACGACGTGTGGCCGCTGTCGGTCCTCGCGGTGGCCGGTCTGGCCCTGCTGACCCGGGGCCGCCGGGCCCGGCACGGCGCCTGGCTGGGCTTCGCGTTCGGCGTGCCGTTCTTCGTGGTGCTGCTGTCCTGGCTGCGCCCGGTCGGCTGGGACGCCACCGTCGGCCTGTCGCTGATCGAGGCGCTGTTCCTGGCGCTGATGGGCGCGGGCCTGGCACTGACCTCGAAGCTGCCCGGCTGGCCGCTGTGGGGCGCGATGCTCTGGGTCACCCAGGAGTGGATGCGCGACCGGCTGCCGTTCGGCGGCTTCCCCTGGGGCCGGCTGGCGTTCGCCAACACCGCGAGCCCGTTCACGCCGCTGGCCGCGCTCGGCGGCGCCCCGCTGGTGACCTTCGCGGTCGCGGCCGCCGGTACCCTGCTGGCCTGGGCGGCGCTCGGCGCGGCCCGCGCCCGGCGCACCGACACCGAACTGCCGTGGCGCACCGCGGTGGGCGCGGTGGGCGCCGTCGCGCTGGTGCTGGTCGGCTACGCGGTGCCGGTGCCGACCTCGGCGGACGACACCGTGAAGGTCGCCCTCGTCCAGGGCAACGTGGACCGCCCCGGCATGGACTTCCTGGGCCGTCCGATGGAGGTGCTGGACAACCACGCCACGGCCACCGAGCGGCTCGCCGCCGACGTCGCGGCCGGCCGGGTCGCCAAGCCCGACGTGGTGATCTGGCCGGAGAACGCCTCCGACCTCGACCCGTTCGCCGACCCGGCGGCGCGCGCCCGGATCGACGAGGCGGTCAAGGCGATCGGCGTGCCGACCCTGGTCGGCGCCCTGGTCGACGGCCCCGACGCGCAGCACGTGCAGAACGAGGGCATCGTCTGGGACCCGGCCACCGGACCCGGCGCCTCCTACACCAAGCAGCACCCGGTGCCGTTCGGCGAGTACGTGCCGTTCCGGGAGGAGCTGTCCAAGGTGATCAGCCGCCTGCAGCGGGTCGCCCGGGACTTCTACCCCGGCGACCACAACGGCGTCATGCAGCTCGGCCCGGCCCGGATCGGCGACGTGATCTGCTTCGAGGTGGCGTACGACGGCATCGTCCGCGACACCGTCAACCAGGGCGGCCGGATCCTGGTCGTGCAGACCAACAACGCCACGTACAACAACACCGGCCAGACCGAGCAGCAACTCGCGATGTCCCGGCTGCGGGCCGTCGAGCACGGGCGGGCGGTGCTGATCGCGGCGACCAGCGGCGTCTCCGCGGTGATCGCCCCCGACGGCACGGTGCAGCAGCGCACCGGCGAGATGGAGCAGGCCGTGCTCAGCGCGCTGGTGCCGCTGCGCGACGGGAAGACCCTCGCGGACCGGGTCGGCGCCGGGCCCGAATGGGTGCTGGCCCTCGGCGGCGTGCTGGCCTGCGCGTTCGTGGTGGCCGGCGGGGTGCGCCGGCGGAGGGCCGGGCGGAGGGCCCCGGGCGCGGACGCGGACGGGGCCGCGCACACGGTCTGAGCAGCGGCGGGGCGAGACGGCCCCGGGCGCGCCGAGGAACACGGCGGGCCCCGGGGCCGTTGTGCTGGTTGGTGCCGTGGACGCGGCCGGGGAGGCCGGCCGCCGCGGAGAGCACCGCGATGGAGTGGATCCGTACCGTGTCCCAGCAAGCAACCCCGGCCCGCCCGGCCCGCCGAGGCCGGCTCGCCCGAACCGTGCCGCTGCTGATCGTGGCCTGGCTGGTGCTGGAGATCTGGCTGCTCACGCTGGTGGCCGGCTGGATCGGCTGGTTCCCGACCCTGCTGCTACTGGTCGGCGGCGTCTTCCTGGGCGGCACGCTGATCAAGCGTGCCGGGGCGCGGGCGTTCAAGGCCGCCGTCGAGCTGTCCAGGGACCCGCAGTCCGCGCAGCCGCAGACCGGCACCTCGATGACGGTGCTGGCCGGCGTGCTGCTGATGGTCCCGGGCTTCCTGTCCGACCTGCTGGCCGCGACCCTCCTGCTGCCGCCGACCCGCGCCCTGTGGCGCGTCGTCGGCCGCCGGATCACCGGCTCGGCGCTGCGCTCGACCTCCCCGGTCGGCGCGGACCGGTTCGCCGACGCGATGCGGCTGCAGGAGCAGCTGCGGATCCACCGCCCGGACGGCAAGGTCGTCCAGGGCGAGGTCGTCGACCCGCCGGCCGGCCCGCGCGGCGGCCCCGCCGACCCGTCCGGCCCGGGCGCCGACCACCGCCCGCCGATCGCGCCCTGACGCCCCCTCGGCGGGCGGGCACGCCGAAGGGCCCCGGTGGGAACCGGGGCCCTTCGGCGTCGATGCGGCGGTCGCGGCTCGGTGTCAGGCCGACTTGCGCGAGTCGCGGGGGTGGATCGCCAGGTTCATCCCGCCGGAGCGCAGGACGGCCAGCCGCTCGGCCAGCACCTCCTCCAGCTCCTCACGGGTGCGGCGCTCCATCAGCATGTCCCAGTGGGTGCGGGTGGGCTTGGTCTTCTTCTCCTCCGGCTCCTCGCCGTCGAGGAGGGCGGCCTCCTGGCCGCAGAAACGGCACTCCCACACCACGGGGATCTCCGCCTCGACCGAGAACGGGACCTCGAAGCGGTGTCCGTTCTGACATGCGTACTCGACGGTCTGGCGCGGTGCCAGGTCAATGCCGCGGTCGGTCTCGTAGCTGGTCGCCCCGAGTCGCGTGCCGCGGAGAGCTCGCTCGCTCATGAATCGTGCCTCCCGGGCTTCTTGCCCACAGGACTAGTGGTCGCTGTCTTCGTCGATGGGTCCAACGCCCGACCTTTGACGAAGATTCCCGATCGGGACATACGTCGCCTGTCGTGCCGCCCCTGTTTGTACCCATGGTCGCCCGTTTTGTCACATCTGAGCGGTGTTATCACCCGGCGTGTCACATTTTGTGCACTTATGGTCCGCCGAAGTTCACCGGCCCGACCGGCGCCACCGGACCGGGACCGCCACCGGAATTCCTACCAGACCGGACGGGAGGGGGCCGGCGCGGCCTCCGGTGCCGCTCCCTTGGTCAGGTCCGCCGGAACGGCCTCGGGAACGGTTTCGGGCGGCAGGGGCGGGACGGGCGGGACGGGCGGCGCGTCGCCGATCCGGGTCGCCCCGGCGGGCTCGGCCGGAGCCGGGGCCGCGGGCGCCGCCGCGCGCGGCCCGCGGTGCGGCAGCAGCGCGGCCACCGCGTCCCGCAACTGCTCCGGGGCGTCCTCGTCCAGCGGGTCGACGGTCACCGGGACCTGGAGCCGGACCGGCCCGGCGGTGCCGATCCGGGCGTAGCCGCGGCCGGGCGGGGTGTGCGCGGCGGGCGCGATGTCCAGCGGGCCGCCCAGCGCCGCCGGGCCGGATTCGGCGTTCACCGGACCGAGCACCACCCGGGCCCGGGTGCAGGCGCGGACGGTCGGGGAGATCCGGCCCAGCGCGTCCAGCGCGTCCGCGAACACCACCGTCACGCGCGCCGCCCGGCCGTGCCGCAGCGGCACCTCCAGCAGCTCCTGCGGGTCGGTGCGGCCCTCGGCGTGCGCCAGCTCGGACAGCTCGGTGACCCGGTCCAGCAGGATCCACAGCGGCCGGGTCACGTCGGCGGGCGCCGCCAGCCCGTGGTGCCGGGCCGCGTTCAGCGCGACCAGCCGGCGCTCGGTCTCCTGCGCGCACCACTCCAGCGCGGCCAGCGCCCCGTGCAGGCTGGTCTCCACCGTGTGCACGCCCGGCCGGTTCACCAGGCAGGCGTGCTCGCCGGTGCTCGCCCCGTCCACCACCACCAGGTCGCCGTGCGGCAGCGCCTGCAGCGCGATCGAGCGCAGCAGCGTCGAGGTGCCGTGGCCCGGCGCGCCCAGCGCCAGCAGGTGCGGCTCGGCCGAGCGCGGCCCGACCCGCCAGACGACCGGCGGCTGCTGCTCGGTGACGCCGCCCTGCTCGACCGGGATGGTGCGCCGGCTGCCCGCGCCGTCGGTGAAGCCCAGCACGATCTCGCCCGGCGCCGTCACGAAGCGCTGCGCCGCGATGTCGGCCGGCAGCGGCGTCAGCGCCGTCACCCGCAGCCGGTTCGACTCCTCGTCCCAGTCGAAGCGGTACTCCCGGGAGCGCCCCGCCTTGCCCTGCACCACCTGCTCGATCCGGGCCCGGGCGGCCGGCTCGGTGTCGGTGAAGTACGCCGGGTAGCCGATCTCCAGCACCGCCAGCCGCCCGTCCGGGTCGAACTCCCAGTCGCCGAACGCCGCCTTCCAGTCGCCCTCGGGCCGGTACAGCGCGCCCGGGTCGTCGAAGCCGCCGAAGTACGGGGTGAGCGCCGCGTACAGCGCGGGCAGCTTGGTGTCGGCCGGGTCCGGCGCGGGCTCGGCCGCGGCCCCGGGCCGGCGGCCGACCCAGGCGGCCGAGGCGAGCAGCGCGACGATCGCCAGCAGCGGGCCGTGCGGCAGCAGGAGGACGCCGAGCACCACGGCCGCGCCGACCAGCAGCGTCGGGCCGCGCCGCTCCTTCGGGGTGGCCGCCCAGCGGGCCTTCGCCCAGTCGGCGTGGCGGCGCAGGCCGCGGCCGATCAGGGTCAGCGGCGCGAACACGTCGGCGGCGTGGTCGCCGACGCTGCGGGCCATCTCGCGGCCGCGGGAGAAGTGGCGGGTGAGGGACATGCGGGCTCCGGGGGCAGGGGACGGCGGTGGTGGGGACGGCGGTGGTGGGGGTGGCAGAAGGCCCGGGGCGGTGGGATCTCCGCGCCCGGGCCGTAAGGAGCAGGGACCGCTCAGAACTTCAGGCCGCCGATCAGGCTGGCCAGGCTCGCACCGCCCGCCTGGATGCTCGGGGCGATCGAGGAACCCGCGACGTAGAAACCGAACAGCGCGCACACCAGGGCATGCGAGATCTTCAACCCGTCCCGGCGGAAGAACAGGAAGGCGATCACGCCGAACAGGACGATGCCGGAGATGGAGAGAATCACGGGATTGCTCCTCACGAGGGGCGGGACGGTGTAACAGAAAGTGCCTCAATGGTGACAAAAAGTAATAGATGATGGGGGACGGCAAACGGGTGGATCTCACCCGGCGCCCGGATCGGCGGTATACGTCCCGCGGTTCGGGCCCGTACGGGGCCAGTGGATCGCACCGGCGCACCCAGGCGTCCCCGCGCCGGGCGCGGCCGCGCCCCGTCCACCCGGAATTCGCCCGTACGGCGGTACCGCGCCGCGGCCGGACGGCGTCCGCTAGCGTTCGCGGTGGCACGACCAGACGCGCGGCGGCCCCGACGGCCGGACGCGTGACGGTCCGTACGGCGCGTACGGCCGCTGACCCGGAAGGCGGAACACCCCCGATGACCGACCCCACCGCGCAGGCCGGCCCCACCGCCGACACCGGTCCCGACGAGGAGGTGATCGAACTCGCCGGACGGCTCTTCGACGCCGCCCGCACCGGCGACGCCGCGCTGCTCGCCGCCTACCTCGACGCCGGCACCCCCGTCGAACTCACCAACGACCGCGGCGACACCCTGCTGATGCTCGCTGCCTACCACGGCCACGCCGCCGCCGTCACCGCCCTGCTGGAGCGCGGCGCCCGGGCCGACCGGGCCAACGACCGGGGCCAGACCCCGCTGGCCGGCGCCGTCTTCAAGGGCGCCACCGAGGTCGTCGACGCCCTGCTCGCGCACGGCGCCGACCCGAACGCCGGCGTCCCCTCCGCGCTCGACGCGGCCCGGATGTTCGGCAAGGACGACCTGGTCGCCCGCCTCACCCGCGGCTGACCCGGCACCGGCCCGGGCCCGCCACCGCGCACCGGGGGCGGGCCCGTACCCTTGGCCGTCATGGAGATCCGCACCACCGGCTTCGGCCACCCCGACGCCCAGCAGCTCGCCGCCGACGTCCAGCAGGAGTACGTCCGCCGGTACGGCGACGGCGACCAGACCGTCATCCACGCCGACCACTTCGACCCGCCCGCCGGGCTGTTCGTGATCGGCTACCGGGCGGACGGCCGACCGGTGGCCTGCGGCGGATGGCGCGCCAAGGAGCGCGACGCGGACGGGCTGCGCGACGGCGACGCCGAACTCAAGCGGATGTACGTCGTCCCCGAGGCCCGCGGTCGGGGCCACGCCCGTGCCGTGCTGCGCCACCTGGAGGCCGCCGCCGTCGCAGCCGGCCGGACCAGGCTGGTGCTGGAGACCGGCACCCTGCAGCCCGAGGCGATCGCGCTCTACCGCTCCGAGGGCTACGCCGAGATCGCCAAGTTCGGCTACTACAAGGACCACGAGCAGAGCGTCTGCATGGGCAAGGAGCTGGTCGTCGCGGCCCTGGCGCCGGGCGCCGGCCCGCGGGAGCTGTAACTTTCTCGCCCGCCGGGGAAGCCGGGCGGCCGCGGACCCGGAACGCCGGGCCGGCGGCCGCTCCGTTGTTTCGGGACTGCGCCGCAGGTCGGAGCGCCGGGCGTCGAACGACTGTCGAACGTCCGTCGAAAATTTCGGAACCCGGGTGGCGGCCGGGGGAGTTCGGGCCCTCCGGGCCGTCGTTGCCGGGCCCGCGCGGCCCGCCGTACGGTCCGTGCACCCCACCCACCCCCCGGAAGGACGAACCATGGCTGCACAGTCGCACGCAGCACGCCGGCCCGGGCGCGCCCTCGCCGCGCTCGCCCTCGCCGCCACCGGCGGACTGCTGGCCGCCGCCACCCTCGGCAGCGGGCCGGCCGGCGCCGCCGGCACCACCCTGCGCGACCTCGCCGAGGCCAAGGGCAGCTACTTCGGCACCGCGCTGACCCAGTCCAACCTGAACAGCTCCACCATCACCGCCATCGCCGGCACCCAGTTCGACGTGGTCACCCCCGGCAACGAGATGAAGTGGGACACCACCGAACCCTCCGCCGGCACCTTCAACTTCGGCCCCGGCGACCAGATCGTCTCCTTCGCCAAGGCCCACAGCATGCGGGTGCGCGGCCACACCCTGGTCTGGCACAGCCAACTGCCCAACTGGGTCAGCAGCCTGCCCACCAACCAGGTGCAGGCCGCGATGGAGAAGCACATCACCACCGAGGCCACCCACTACAAGGGCCAGGTCTACTCCTGGGACGTCGTCAACGAGCCCTTCAACGAGGACGGCACGCTGCGCAGCGACGCCTTCACCAACGCGATGGGCCCCGGCTACATCGCCGACGCGCTGCGCACCGCGCACGCCGCCGACCCGAACGCCAAGCTCTACCTGAACGACTACAACATCGAGGGCCTGGGCGCGAAGAGCGACGCCATGTACCAGCTGGTGTCCTCGCTCAAGCAGCAGGGCGTGCCGATCGACGGCGTCGGCTTCGAGAGCCACTTCATCGTCGGCCAGGTGCCCGGCTCCCTGAAGGCCAACATGCAGCGCTTCACCGCGCTCGGCGTGGACGTCGCCATCACCGAGCTGGACGACCGGATGCCCGTCCCGGCCAGCGCCGCCAACCTCGCCCAGCAGGCCACCGACTACGCCTACGTGGTCAACACCTGCCTCGCGGTGGCCGGTTGCGTGGGCGTCTCGCAGTGGGGCGTCGGCGACCCGGACTCGTGGATCCCGGACTTCTTCTCCGGCTACGGCGCGGCCACCATGTACGACGCCAACTACCAGCCGAAGGCCGCGTACAACGCGACGGTGACGGCGCTCGGCGGGAGTACCTCCTCCTCGCCGTCCCCGTCCGCCTCCGCGTCGGTCTCGCCCTCGCCGTCCGCGTCCCCGTCCACCTCGCCGTCGGTGCCGCCGACCGGGACCGGGTGCAAGGTCAGCACCCAGGTCAGCGCCTGGAACACCGGGCTGACCGAGAACGTGACCGTCACCAACACCGGCGGCGGCGCCGTGAACGGCTGGAAGCTGACCTTCACGCTGCCCGGCGGGCAGACCGTCACCAACGCCTGGAACGCGACCGTCAGCCCCGCCACCGGCCAGGTCGGGGCGAGCAACCTGTCGTACAACGCGGCGATCCCGGCCGGGGGCTCCACCAGCTTCGGCTTCCAGGCCAACCACACCGGCAACGCGGCCGCCGCGACCGGATTCGCCCTCAACGGGGTGGCCTGCTCGGCGGGTTGATCCCGCTCCGGCACCCGGGCGGGCGGCCCGGGTGCCGACCGGACCAGGGCCGGACGGGAAGCTGACCGCGCGCGAGACGCGCGAGACCGGGGGCGGTCCGCTTCCCGTCCGGTTCCGGACCGGCCGCCTCGCGGGTGGCGGCCGGCAGCGCGGTGGGGGCGGTGCGGCGCCTCCACCGCGCGCCCCCGTGCTCCGGGATTCCGGGATTCCGGGGCTTCCTGTGTTCCGGGTGCTCCGGGCGCTCCGGGCGCTCCGGGTGCTCCGGGTGCTCCGGGTGCTTTGGGTGCTCGCCGGGGCGACACGCCCGGGCGGAAAACGCCTGGCGGTGGGCGGTGCGGTGCGGCAGGGTGGCGGGCGATGAGTGACGACAGTGGTGGTGGCGTGCTGGAGCCGGGAGCCGGGGAGTCGGCCTCCGGAGAGTTGGCGCCCGGCGAGGTGGAGCGGATCGCGGGGCGGCTGGCGCGGGTCGGCGGGATCGTCGGGGTCTGCCTCGGCGGGAGCCGGGCGCGCGGGGCGCACGGGCCCGGTTCCGACTACGACCTCGGCCTGTACTACCGGCCCGGGGAGCTCGACACCGCCGCACTGCGCGCGCTGGCCGCCGAACTGTGCGGCAAGCCCGTCGAGGTCTCCGAACCCGGCGGCTGGGGCCCCTGGGTGGACGGCGGCGCCTGGCTGGACATCGGACCGGCCCGGGTGGACTGGCTGTACCGGGACGTGCGGCGGGTGCGCCACTACGCCGCCGAGGCCCGCCACGGCCGCTACGTGAGCGGCCAGCAGGCCGGGCACCCGTACGGCGTGCCCTCCTACGCCTACCCCGGCGAGCTGGCGCTCGCCCGGGTACTGGCCGACCCCGAAGGGGAGTTGGCCGCGCTGAAGGGCGAAGTGGAGCGGTTCCCGGCCGAGTTGGCGCGCACCCTGGAGGCGGACGCCGGCTGGGAGGTCCCGTTCGCGCTGGCCAACGCCCGCAAGGGCGCCGAGCGCGGCGACGCCGGGTACGTCGCCGGCTGCCTGTTCCGGGCTGTCGGACTGCTGACGCACGTCCTGCACGCGCGGGCCGGACAGTGGCTGGTCAACGAGAAGGGCGCGATCGCCTCGACCGGCCGACTGCCCACCGCGCCGCCGGACTTCGCGCACCGGGCGCAGCGGCTCTTCGCGCCCGCCGGCACCGATCCGGCGAGCCTGGCGGCCGTCCTGGACGCCGCGGACGGGCTGGCCGCCGAAGCACTGGCCGCCGAGGCACCGCCGGCCGAAGCACCGGGCGGAGGACGCTGAGATGGGCATCGAGATCGAGCTGTACGCCGAACGGCCGAACCGCCGCTCCCGGCCGCTGCGCGGCTCCTACGCGAACGGCGGGGCGCTCGCTCTGGTGCTGTCCCGACTTCCCTACGGACAGGGCCGGTTGGGCCGGATCGACCCCTACCGGGACACCGCGCTGAACGAGCAGGACGCGGGCGCGGCGCTCGCCGAGCTCGCCGCCCTGGCGGCGCTGGCCGAGACGCCGGAGCAGCGGGAGGCGGTCGACGACCTGGGCCGCATGCTCGCCGACTGCGCCGCCACGCCCGGCAGTTGGGTGCTGTTCGTCGGTGACTGAGTGGTACGGGCGGGAACGGAGAGGAGTGCTTCGGCATGGCGAGCGTTGAACTGACCACGCCCCGGCTGCTGTTGCGGCAGTGGCGGGACGAGGACCTGGACCGGTGGGCGGAACTCAACGCCGACCCCGAGGTGCGGCGCCACCTCGGGCCGGTGCTCGACCGGGCACGGGCCGCCGCCGCGCTGGAGCACTTCCGGGCCGATCTGGCGCAGCGCGGCTGGGGCTGGTGGGCGGTCGAACTCCGCGCCGAGCGGCGCTTCCTGGGCTTCGCCGGGCTCGACCCGGTCGACGAGGGGATGCCCTTCGACGGCGTCGAGGCCGGCTGGCGGCTGCACCGGGACGCCTGGGGCCACGGCTACGCCACCGAGGCCGGGCGGGCCGTACTCCGTTACGGCTTCGAGGAGTTGGGGCTGTCGGAGATCCTGGCGCTGATCGCCGCGGACAACGCGCCCTCGCGGGCGGTCGCCGAGCGGCTCGGCATGGCGCACGACCCGGCGGCGGACTTCCTGGACCCGGACCTCCCGCCGGGGCCCGGGCAGCGTGCGGTGGTGTACCGGCTGCGGGCGTGAGCGGCCGTCGGGTCCCCGGCGCCGTGGACCGGTCGGGCCGGTTCCGCCGGGCCGGTTCCGCCGGGCCGGTTCGGCCGGGTCAGTTCGGCCGGGCCGGTTCGGTCAGTTCGGCTGGGGGAGCAGGCGGCGGTGGGTGCGGCGGAGCAGGGTGGTGAAGCGGTCCGGGTCGGTGAGGCTGAGCAGGTGGCCGCCCTGGGTGTGGAAGAGCCGGGCGGGGGTGCCGGCGGCGCGGACGGCGGCCAGGAACCGGCGCTCGTCGGCCCGGAACGGCAGGTCGGAGCGGCCGTTCAGGAACAGGGTGGGCGTGCTCAGCCGGGCGGCCAGCGCGAGGAAGTCGTGGCGGCGCAGCTCGGCGACGCCCGCGGTCAGCGCGGGCAGGTGGAAGCCCCCGGCGAGGGCCGCCTCGGCCGACTCCGGCGGCAGCATCCGGCGCAGCGCCCGGTCCTGCAGACGGGCCGAACGCTCGTGTCCGAGGCGGTCGTTGAGCCGCCCGGCAGCCGCGTACAGGGCGATCCGGCGGCCGGTGGTGCGGGCCGTGCAGGCGTGCAGGAGCAGGCCGCCGGCGCCCTCGGGGTGGCGGGCGGCGTGGGCCAGCGCGACGTAGCCGCCGAGTGACATCCCGGCCAGCAGCGGGCGCCGCCCGGTCGACTCGTACGCCTCCCGGACGGCCGCGTCGACGGCGGCGACGGCCGCGTCCAGGGTGAACGGGCGGTCGGCGAGGGCGCCGTGGCAGGGCAGGTCGGGGGTGCTGACCCGGAAGTCGGGGGCGAGGCGGTGGACGTGCGGGCGCCACATCGTGGCGGACAGCCGGATGCCGTGCACCAGGACCAGCGGGGGAGCGCTGTCCGGCCCGAACACCGTGAGCCCGGGGGCGGGTTGGCGCGGGGTCACGCGGACTCCTCGGTGCGGGCCGGGCCGGCCGCCGCCGACATGTGCTCCTGGACCAGGCCCAACACGTCGGCGGCCCGGCCGAGTCGATCGGGTGGGGTGGCGCCGAACACCTCGGCGAGCAGGCCCTGGCGGGCGGCCCGGACCCGGGCCAGCACCCGGCGGCCCTCCTCGGTGATCGCGACCACGCCGGAACGGCCGTCGGCCGGGTCGGCGCGCCGGACGACCAGCGCGTCGGCGCGCAGCCGGCGCAACTGCAACGAGACCGTCGAGACGTCGACGCGCAGGCACTCGGCGATGTCGGAGACCCGCATCGGGCCCGCCGCCGCGAAGTGCTCCAGCAGCCGCAGCGCACTGGCCGGCATGTCGCACCCGGCCAGCCGGGCCACCTCGGCGCGCACGTGCCTGCTCTCGCTCCACCGGACCAGCGCGGACAGCGCCGCCTCCAGCCGCACCAACTCCGGGGCGGCGGTGGACGCTGGGGTCGGGGTCACGGTCACCCGCCCAGCGTACCCGGCCGCGCTCCCCCTTCCCTCCGTGGCGGCAACTCGCATCCCCACATGGCCAGTTGCCCCTCCGTAGCCCGAGATGCTTTGATGCATCAAACCATTTCGGGCCGCGGAGGGGAACCATGGCCACAGCAGTGATCACGGGCGGGACGGACGGCATCGGCCGCGCACTCGCCACCACCTACCTGCACCGCGGATACCACGTCCTGGTGGTCGGGACGAACCCGGCCAAGGGCGAGGCCTTCCGCGCCGAAGCCGACCGGGCCGGTGCCGGCGAACGCGCCCACCACCTGACCGCCGACCTCGGCCTGGTCGCCGAGAACCGCCGCCTGATCGACCACGTCGCCACCCACCACCCGGTGGTGGACGTCCTCGTCCTCGGCGCCCGCTACCACCGCTCCACCCGGGCCGAGACCGCCGACGGCCTGGAGAGCAACTTCGCCCTCTACTACCTCAGCCGCCACCTGCTCTCGCACGGCCTGCTCCCCCAACTCCGGCGCGCGCCGAACCCCGTGGTCCTCAACTTCGGCGGCGCCGGCCGGACCGGCCCGGTCCGCTGGGACGACCTCCAACTACGCCGCGACTACCCCGGCACCGGCGCCCTGGGCCACGGCGGGGCCCTCTGCGACCTGCTCGCCACCCACCTCGCCCGCCTGCACCCCGACGTCCCCCAGGTGATCAACCACCCCGGCGTCACTGCCACCAGCTTCGCCGGCGAGTACGACCCCGCCACCGCCGCCCACGTGCGGCACCTGCGCACCCACGGCCGCCCCGCCACCGAAGCCGCCGCCCAGATCCTCCCCTACCTCGACGCCCCCGCCCCCGGCCTCACCGCCGTCCTGGAAGGCCGCCGCGTCCGCACCGACACCCCCGCCTTCGACCCCGCCGCGGCCCTCCGCCTGCACACCGCCACCGAGCACCTGCTCGCCACCCTGTAGCGGCCCCGCAGCCGCTCGCGTCCAGCCCGGCCGACCGGCCCCGTACGCGACGGTGCCCCGCCACCGTGAAGTGGCGGGGCACCGTCCGTCAGCGGTCGGGCGAGGCCGGCGACCGGCCGGTCACCGCTCGCCGAACCTCAGCGTGGCGCCGTACCGTCCGGCGTCCTCGTGGACGAGCGGAGTCACCGCCCTCGGCACGCCGAGCCATTCCCGTTCCTCCGGCAGGCCCCGCGGCAGGAGGGGGGCCACCGCCCGGAACATCGCCCGGACGGCCTGGTCGCGGTAGTCCGCGAAGGATTCCGTCGCGGACAGCCAGAGCGCACCGGACGGGAGCTCCACGACGCTGTGCAGGCCGGGCGAGGCCGCGAAGGACCCCGGCCCACCGTGCTCGCCCGCCAACTGGGTCGGCACGATGGTCACCCAGTCGTACCCGCGCAGGATCCGACGGGCCTCCTCGTAGGTCTCGGCCGCCCCGCGGGGGCCCAGCGCGTTCTCCAACTCGGTGCACAGGAGGTCTCCGCCGTAGCCGACGGCCCCGAACACCGGGTCGGCGACTTCGCGCTCAAGCGCCGACACCGGTACGCCACCGTCCTCATCAACGCCGAGACCGGCGAACGGATCGACGTCCTGCCCGACCGCACCACCAAGACGCTTGTCGCGTGGCTGCGCGAGCCGTCCCGGCGCCCAGTACGTGTGCCGGGACGGCTCCGGCTCCTACGGCGAGACGATCCGGCAGGCACTTCCGGAAGCGGTGCAGGTAAGCAACTGATAGCACCTGTGTCGAACCCATGCGACAAGGTTCTGGGCGAGGTCCGCTCCCACGCCGCCTACTGGGCCACCGCGGTGTATCCGGCTCGGCCCGCGGGTGTGCACGAGCAGAGTGTCCGCGAGCGCTGGCAGCAGATCCACGACCTGCTCGACGGGGGCGTCGACCTGCTGGAGTGCGCCCGCCGCCTCGACCTCGCCCTGAACACCGTCAAGCGCCACGCACGCCGCAAAGAGCCCCTAGCCGAGCGCCGGGCACCGCGCTACCGGCCCACCCTGGTCGACCCCTACCGCGACCACCTGCGCCGACGCCGGGCCGATGACCCGGCGGTCCCCGTCACCCACCTCCTGCGCGAAATCAAGGAACTGGGCTATACCGGCAGCGCGAACCTCCTGGTCCGCTACATCAACCAGAGCCGAGCGGAGGGCGAACGGCCCGTCACCACTCCGAAGCACTTCGCCACCTGTTCCTGACCCGCCCCGACCACCTGCGCGAGAAAACGCCGCGCTCCTGGCCGAGCTCACCAAGGCCTGCCCCGAGATGGTCGACCTCGCTCGCCCGGTCGACGAGTTCGCCCAGTTGCTCGCCCCGGCCGCGGGCAACGGCGCCAAGCTCACCGACTGGCTCGCGGCCGTCCGCGCTGCCGCTCTGCCCCACCTGCGCTCCTTCGTGAACGGCCTCGAGCTCGACCGCGCTGCTGTAAACGCTGGCCTGACCCTGCCGTTCCACAACGGCCGCCCCGAAGGCGTCAGCACCCGCACTAAACGGATCATGAGGCAGATACACGGACGCGCAGGTTTCCCCCTCCTCGCCAGCGGCTCCTCCTTTCATGATCATCACGCAATGCTGCCACCGATTACGGGCCAGAGCCGTTCAACGGACAGACCTGCCCGTGGCCGCCTTCGGCCACGCCGTCGCCTTCGGCACGAAGGAACGCTGCGCGTCCCCCGACACCTCGATCCTCTTCGCGCCGAAGGACTTCACCCCCTTCACCGCCGCCGCACCCGCCACCCCCGGCTTCGCTGAGGACGCCGTAGCCGCGAACGCCGGAGCCACCGCCAACGACACCACCATGGCCGTGGCACACAACGCCCCCAAACCCCGCACCTTCGGTGGTCCGGAGGACCACCACGATCTGGTCCTCCGGGGGAGCATCGATTCGGAACCGGGCATGCGAAAGCCACTCTTCCCAGCTCAGCCGCAACACGAGGCGGCAGCAGCGCCCGGCGCACCGGGCCGGCTCGGCAGTGGCTATGGCAGTGCACGACCCGCCTGGTCACTGGGAATCCGGACGCGAACCAGTGGACTTTGCGGAGCCGTTACCAACGGCGACCGGGCGGAACGCGACATCCGGTGGCATAACCGCCCAGGTCGACGCGCGAGGCCCCCGGCCGCCGGAGGGCGGGCGGGGGCCGTCGGGGCGTGGTGGGTCAGAGGAGGGTGGACCAGTAGAACCAGAAGCGGTTCAGGATGAGGAGGAGGATCACCAGGTAGGCGGCGGTCGGGACGAGCCACTGGTGGGGGAGGGCGGCGAGGCGGCGGAGGGGGGCGGGGGCGGGGAGGGTGCCGGTGCGGAGGTTGTGGACGGTGGTGGACCAGAAGGCGGTGAGGACGACGGCCCAGACGACCATGCAGTAGGGGCAGAGGGCGCCGATCTCGTACAGGGCCTGGTCGATCAGCCAGGCGACGAAGCCCAGGCCGAGGAGGGTGCCCGCCTGGAGGGAGAGCCAGAACCAGCGGCGGTGGGCGGCGCCGGCCAGCAGGCCGGCGCCGATGGCGGAGAGGGCGCCGAAGGCGGCCAGGCCGATCAGCGGGTTGGGGAAGCCGAAGGCCTCGGCCTGGGCGGTGCGCATGATCGAGCCGCAGCTGATGATCGGGTTGATGTTGCAGCTGGGCTGGTAGGCCGGGTTCTCGAGGAGCTTGAGCTTGTCGAGGGTGAGGACGGCGGAAGCGGCCAGGCCGATCAGGCCGGTCAGCAGGAGCGTCCAGGCGTGGCCGCGGGAGGCGGGGACCGGGGTGCGGGCATCGGTGGTCATCGGGTCACCCGCCGGTGGTCTGCCGGACCAGGGCGGTGAACTGCTCGCCGGTGACCGGCTTGCCGTCCTGGCCGATGACGGCGAGGGTCCGGCCGTCCAGCTTGACGGTCGGGGTGCCGGAGACGCCGCTCTTGTTGAACGCGGTGGAGACCTTCGCCGCCCAGCCCTTGTACGTGCCGTCGGTGACGGCCTTGGTGAACGCCTCGGTCTTCAGGCCGGGGACCTGGCCGGCCAGGTCGAGCAGGTGGTTGACGTCGCCGAAGCCGTCCTCGGTCTCGGCGGGCTGGTTGGCGTACAGCACGTCGTGGAACGCCTTGAACTTGTCGACGCCCTCGTTCAGCGCCGCGCCCGCCGCGGCCAGCGCCGCCTTCGAGCCCTTGCCGCCCAGGTTGTTGTCCAGGAACGTGGCCAGGTGGTACTCGATCTTGTACTCGCCCTGGTCGGCGAGCTGCTGGACGCTCTGGCCGGCCGAGGTCTCGAAGGCCTGGCAGACCGGGCAGCGGAAGTCCTCGTACACGGCCAGCGTGTGCGGGGCGTTGGCCTTGCCGTACACGACGACGGTGTCGTCGGCGGCGGAGGTGTGGGCGGGCGCGACGGCGGCGGCGGTCGCGGAGCCGTCGTCCTTCGAGGCGCCGGAGATCGCCAGGGCGGTGCCGCCCGCGACCACGGCCACGGCGGCGGCCACCGACACGGCGACGGTCAGGCCGCGCCGGCGCCTGGCGGACCGGGCCTCGGCCTGCCGGGCCTGCTGGAGGCGCTCGCGGGCGGTGGTGTGCTGCTTCGGGTGCTGGTTCTTCGGGGTGCTGGTCATGGGATCCGTCGTCTCCTCGGCCCCCGGCCGCCCGGCCGCCCGACGGGACGGGGCGTGGCACGGTACGGCGGGGCACGGGTCAAAGGGGTGGGCGAGCCTAGGCAGGGGCGCCCGGACGGAACGGCGTCCGGCGTTGCGGGAGCGGTCCGTCAGCGGGCGAGAGCCGGCTGCGGGGGGCCGCGACGCGGAGCGGGGGAGAGCAGCAGGACCTGCGGACGGCGCCGGGCCGGCTCGGTGCCCGAAGCGGGCAGCAGCGCGGCCGGGCAGCCCGGGCGGGCGGCCAGCAGCAGGGCGCGCCAGGGCGCGGGCAGCAGGCGGGCCAGCGCGTCCAGCGCCTCGGCGACGCCGCTGAGCGTGGCGTCCGCCAGCCGCAGCCAGGCCGCGGCGGCCAGCGCCAGCGCCAGGTGCACGGCCAGGACCAGCACGCGCAGCAGGCCCGCCGAGCCGTGCGTCCACTGGGCGAACAGCTCGGAGGCGCCGACCGAGTCGCCGCCGCAGACCAGCAGGTCCACGCCCCGGGCCGGGCGCGCACAGGCGTCCTGGCCGAGGTTGAACGCGGTGTTCAGCAGCAGCTCCACCGGCACCAGCACGGAGGACAGCAGCAGGAAACGGCGGCGCGCCCCGTCGAGGACCACCGCCAGCAGGAAGACCGCGACGCTCGCCGCCGCGACCAGGGTGAGCGGCAGGGCGCGCCCGGTGATCGCCACCTGGCCGAACGCGGCCAGCGGCACGGCGAGCGCGGTGAACACCGCGCCCCGCAGGGCCTTGGTCGCGTGAATGCCGGTCATGGTGAAGGAGTATGGCACGCCGAACGTCCCCGGCACGAGGGCCGGACGGCCCCCGCCACGACCGCCCCGGCGGTGAATAAGCCCTGCATAAAGGGGGTGCGGGGTGGGTGGGACACGGGCGGGGCGGGGGCCGGACGGGGGTGGCGGGGGCACGGGAGGGGGCGCCCGGGGTGGGGAGGGTCACGCGGCCCGGGTGGCGCTCACCACAGTTCCGGCGCGTGTGCCCGGACCCGCGCCACGACCCCGGACAGCACTTCGCCGGCCGGCCGCGGACCGAGCCGCCGACCGTCCCGCAACCGCAGCGCGAGGGTGCCGTCGGCCGCCTCGCGCGGACCCAGCACCACCTGGTACGGCACCAGGCGCGCCGCCCGCACCCGGGCCCCGAGCGAACCGCGCTCCGGCCAGGACACCTCCGCCCGCAGCTCCAGCTCCAGGCAGCGCCCCGCCAGCGCGCGCGCCGCGTCCGCCTGCCCCGCGCCGAGCGGCAGCACCGCCAGCTGCACCGGCGCCAGCCAGGCCGGGAACGCGCCGCCGTGCCGCTCCACCAGGTGCGCCACCGCCCGCTCCACACTGCCCACCACCGACCGGTGCACCATCACCGGCCGGTGCCGCGCCCCGTCCGCCCCGACGTAGTGCAGGTCGAACCGCTCCGGCTGGTGGAAGTCGACCTGCACGGTGGAGAGGGTCGACTCCCGCCCCGCCGGGTCCAGCACCTGCACGTCGATCTTCGGCCCGTAGAACGCCGCCTCGCCGACCCCCTCCTCGTACGGCACGCCCAGCTCCGCCAGCACCCGCACCAGGATCGCGGTCGCCCGCTCCCACAGCTCCGGCCGCGCCGCGTACGTGCCGCCCGGACCCGGCAGCGACAGCCGGTAGCGGGACGGCACCACCCCCATCGCCCGGTGCGCCGCCGCGATCAGCTCCAGCGCGCCGCGCACCTCCGCCGCCGTCTGCTCCAGGGTGCAGAACACGTGCGCGTCGTTCAGCCGGATCGCCCGCACCCGGCTCAGCCCGCCCAGCACGCCCGACCGCTCGGAACGGTACATTTCGCCCAACTCGGCCATCCGAAAAGGCAGTTCGCGGTAACTGCGGGAACGCGAACGGAACAGCAGCGCGTGGTGCGGACACAGGCTCGGCCGCAGCACCAACTGCTCGTCCGCGCCCATCTCCAGCGGCGGGAACATGTCCTGCCGGTAGTGCGCCCAGTGCCCCGAGCGCTCGTACAGCTCGCGCCTGCCCAGCACCGGCGAGTGCACG
Organism: Kitasatospora sp. NPDC015121; assembly: GCF_055562955.1. Classification (NCBI taxonomy): domain Bacteria; kingdom Bacillati; phylum Actinomycetota; class Actinomycetes; order Kitasatosporales; family Streptomycetaceae; genus Kitasatospora; species Kitasatospora sp. NPDC015121. The sequence goes on along the minus strand of NZ_JBVHEH010000009.1, from coordinate 300,052 downwards.
TGCCGGTAGCCCGCCCGCCGTTCCAGGGCGCGGACGAAGTCCTCCAGGCTCTGCCGCACCGCCGCGCCGTCCGGCAGCCAGTACGGCAGACCGGCGCCGATCAGCGGATCGGTGCCGAACAGGCCCAGCTCGCGGCCCAGCCTGCGGTGGTCGACGCGGTCGACGCGGTCGATGGGGGCCATGGAGTCGATGGGGTCGGACACGGTGGTCTCCTCGGGGATCGGGACGATCGGGGGAGGGGACGAGCGCCGTCGGGGGCGGATGCGCACGCGAAAGCCCCGGAGCACTCGGCCCCGGGGCTCGCACACGCACAGCGGTCAGCGCGCCGGGACACTCTCCGGCGTCGTCGTCGACTTCGCGGCACGCTGCATGCCCGCCACGGTAGCCGCCCCGGCGGCGGGCGGCACCCCGATATCGGTCGGGACCGCGAGGCCGGGCGCGGCCGGGCCATCGGACGGGACCGCGTAGCGGCGGGCCAGCGCGGCGACCGCGTCGGCGACGGCGCGGCGCAGCTCCGGCGGGGCCAGCACCTCGGCGTGCGGGCCCAGCCGGAGCAGGTCGCCGACCGCCACCTCCGTCGACTCGACGGCGAGCTCGACCGTGGTCCAACCGTCCGGGTCGGGCTCCCCCGCGCCGCGGGCCGCGCGGGCCCCGGCCGGGCCGAACTGGACCGGCAGCAGGGCCAGCGCCCGCGGGGAGAGCCGGACGGTGGCCGTGCCCTGGTGCAGCAGGCCGGTCAACTCCCGCGTGGCGTCCGCCCAGTGGGCGGCCAGGTCGAAGCCGGGCGGGCGCTCGAAGCGCTCGTCCGTGAGATCGGCGGCCAGGATCCGGGAGATCCGGTAGGTGCGGACGGCGGACGGGCCCGGCGGGCCCTGGGCGGTAGGCGGGGCCGGTGGATCCGGAGGGCGCGGGACGGCTTCGGGGAGGGCGATCAGGTACCAGATGCCGCTCTTCGACACCAGGCCCAGCGGCCGCAGTTCACGGTGCACGTCGCCGCGCCAACGCCGGTAGTGCACGCGCAGCACCCGCTGCTCCCAGACCGCCTCGGCGACCCGGCCCAGCCACGGAACGGGGTCGGCCTCGCGGAACCAGGACGCCGGGTCCAGGTGGAAGCGGTCCTGCAGGCGGCGGGTGCGGTCGGCGAGTTCGGCGGGCAGCGCGGCCTGCACCTTCAACTGGGCGGTGGCCAGTACCGCGCCCAGCCCCAACTCCTCGGCCGCGCCCGGCGCTCCGGCCAGGAACAGCGCACCCGCCTCGGCCCCGGTCAGGCCGGTCAGCCGCGTCCGGTAGCCGTCCACCAGCCGGTACCCGCCGGTCCGGCCGCGCTCGGCGAGCACCGGCACCCCGGCCGCGCCCAGCGCCTCCACGTCGCGGTGGACGGTGCGGACCGAGACCTCCAACTGCCCGGCGAGTTCGGCGGCCGTGCACCGCCCCCGGTTCTGGAGCAGCAGGAGCAGGGCGAGGAGACGGTCGGCGCGCCCCCCGCCATTGTCGCGCGAACCCGCCGGAATAGTTGACAGGAGGTGTCGGGTATCGCCGCCAGGCTGGTCGAGCGGCGCACGCGTGAACCCGCGGGCGCCCACCGCCCCACCACCGCACCCGCATCGTGCGCGGATCCGCCGCGCACCGGACGAAAGGACAGCGCCATGACCGCGCAGCAGACCGCCACCGGAAGCGCCGACGGCACCACCAGCATCAGCACCAGCGGCAGCATCGGTTTCGCCGACTGGGAGGAGCACGAGACCGGCACGAGCGAGGCGGGCCCGCGGATTGCCCGCGCCACGGTCGCCAACACCTTCACCGGCGGCATCGAGGCCGCGCGCACCGCCTGCGGCTACAGCATCGCCTACACCGCCGGGAACGTCGGCGCGTTCACCGGGATGGAACTGGTCACCGGCAGCCTCGACGGCCGGGAGGGGACGTTCGTCCTGGAGGAGCGCGGCACCTTCGCCGAGGACGGCACCATCCGCTGCGCCTTCACGGTCGTCCCCGGCAGCGGGACGGGGAGCCTGGCCGGCCTGACCGGAGCCGGCGAGTACACCTGCCGGACCGGCGAGGCGTCGTTCCCGTACTCCTTCACCTACCGGCTGCCCGAATAGCCCTGCCGGGAAGGGGCGTTGCGGGTTCCCGGCGATGCCCGGTGGTGCCCGGCGGTTTCCGGTCGTCTGCTAACGGGTTCTCCGCTCGGGGGCGGGCCGTGCTGGTTAGGGTGGTGGGCGTCCGGACGGCGCAGATCAGCACGGCAGGAGACCGCCTTGGCCACGGCAGCCACCAGTGTTCCCCCCGAACTCGACGCGGAGGCGCTGGCCCGCTGGCGGGCCGGCGGTGGGAAGTTGCTCGAACTGTTCCAGGCTGCGCGGGAGTTGGGTCCGGTCGCCGGGTTCCGGCTGGGGGAGCGGCGGATCGTGCTGGTCACCGGCGCCGAGCAGGTGCAGCACGTGCTGGCGAAGAACCCCGACACGTACGTGAAGCACGGGCACCGGGCCAAGGTGCTGCTCGGGGACGGCCTGCTGTGCGCCTCCGGGGAGCCCTGGCGGCGCCAACGGAAGGTGCTGCACCCGCAGTTCACCGGTCGCGGGATCCGGGCGTACGAGCCGCAGATCCGGGCGGCGGTCGCCGGGACCGCCGAGCGGTGGCGGGCGGCGGCCGCGGCCGGGGAGGTCCGGGAGATCGACGCCGACCTGCGGCACTTCTCGCTGGAGGTGATCTGGCGCTCGCTCACCGCCCACCCCCTCGACCCGGAGACCCACCAGCGGCTGATCTCCGCCGGGGACAGCCTCGCCGCGATCCCCGCGTTCGCCCCCGCGACCGGCGAGGCCGGCGCCGACTTCCGGACGGCGAACGAGCGGGCCGACATCGCGGCCGCACACGCCATCGCGCTCGCGGGCCAGGCGGAGGAACCGCACCTGCTGGCGGTGCTGCTCAAGGCGGCGGCCGAACTCCCGGACTACACCGAGCGGTTGGTGCGCGACGAGCTGCTGACACTGGTGGTCGCCGGGTACGAGACCACCGCGACCACGCTCAGCTGGCTGTTCCTGCTGCTCGACGCGCACCCCGAACAGCGGGACTGGGCCCTGGCCGCCGGCCCGGCCGGCTCCGCCGAACGGGCCGGCGCGATCCGGGCGCTGGTCGACGAGACGCTGCGGCTGTACCCCGTCGCCTGGCTGATGCCCCGGCACGCCGCCGCGGCGGACACCCTGGACGGCCTGGCCGTCGAGGCCGGGACGACGGTGCTGCTCTGCCCCTACCTGACCCACCGGGACGCGGAACTCTGGCCCGACCCGGAGGAGTTCCGGCCGCAGCGCTTCCTGGACACCGAGCGGCGCCCGGCGCCCGGCGCGTACTTCCCGTTCGGGCTCGGCCCGCGCGCCTGCCTGGGCGCGCAGTTCGCCGTGCGCGAGATGGTGCTGCTGCTGGAGGAACTGCTGCCCGCCTACCGGGCCGAGATCCGCGAGGCGCCCGAGGAGACCGGCTACGCCATCACCGTGCACCCCGCGGGCCCGGTCCGGGCGGTGCTGCACGCGCAGGGGGAGTAGGGGAGGGCCGGGGCATCAGGGCGCCGGGGCGGGAAATGGTTTGTCAGGCCGGCTGACGGACTGTCAGGCTCGGAACCCGTGAGCACAGAAGTGAACCGGGCGCCCACCCGTCCCGTCGCGCTGGTGACCGGAGTCGGCCGGACGGCCGGCATCGGCGCCGCCATCGCCGAACGCCTCGCCGCCTCCGGCTGGGACGTCGCCCACAGCCACTGGACGCCGTACGACGCCCGGATGTCCTGGGGCGCCGAGGAGGGCGCGGTGGCGGCCGTCGGCGCCGCGATCGGCGCGCACGGGGCGCGGCACCTCGCGGTGCCGGCCGACCTGGCCGATCCCGAGGCGCCCGCCCGGCTGTTCGACCGGGTGGAGGCCGGGCTCGGTCCGGTCGGCGCGTTGGTGCTCAGCCATGCCGAGTCCGTCGACTCGGGCCTGCTGGACACCACGGTGGAGAGCTTCGACCGGCACTTCGCGGTCAACGCCCGGGCGAGCTGGCTGCTGGTCCGCGAGTTCGGGCTGCGCTTCACCGGCGCGTTCGGCACCGGCCGGATCGTCGCGCTGACCAGCGACCACACCGCCGGGAACCTCCCGTACGGGGCCAGCAAGGGCGCGCTGGACCGGATCGTCCGCGCCGCCGCCCGCGAGCTCGCCCACCTCGGGGTGACCGCCAACGCGGTCGACCCCGGCCCGACCGACACCGGCTGGATGAGCGAGCAGCACAAGGCGGAGACGATCGAGCGCACCCCGTTGGCCCGGCTCGGCACCCCGCGGGACGCCGCGCACCTGGTCGAGTTCCTCTGCTCGCCGCAGGGCCAGTGGGTCAACGGCCAACTGCTGCAGAGCAGCGGCGGGTTGAAGTAGGAAGTAGCGCGGGAGCGGCGGCGTGGCGTCGGGCCGGCGGGGCGGTCAGGCGGGCTGTTCGGTGCGGGCGCGCAGGTCGCGGGTGCGTACGGCCATCTCGTCGAGATCCAGTTCGCCGGTGCGGTCGACCAGGTAGCCCAGGGTGCTGCCGTCCGCCCAGGAGCAGGCCGCGACCCGCTCGTCCGCCGTGCCGAGCATCGCGCAGGCGAGCGTGCCGCCCAGCGGGCCCGGGTCGAAGGTCCGCATGTCCCTGACCGGGGTGCCGTCGGAGAGCGAGCCGCCCTGCGGCGAGTAGCCGCCGAGCATCTCGGTCGCGGCCCGGGCGGCGTCCGGCACCGTGCCCTCCAGGGCCACCGCCAGCAGCTCGCTCTCCCGCAGGCCGGTCGCGCCCGGCTCCCCGTACCCCCGCACGTCGACGGCGTGCCGGCCGTGGCGCCTGGCGTTCTTCCGCTCATAGGCGAGCCGGAGGTCGGTCAGCTCCTGGTCCTCGGCGACCCGGGGCAGCCCGGCGGTGTTGGTCGGCAGCACCACCCGGTACTGCCGCACGCCGGAGTCGACCGACGTGACCGCCAGGTATCCGGTCAGCACCGCCGTCAGGCAGAGCGCCGCGACGACGACCTGCTTGCGGCCGATCCGCCGGTGCCAGGGCGGCACCGGCTGCGGCTCGTCGCCCGCCGCCCAGATCGACCGCAGGCTGTCGATCGACTCCGACCGGTGCCGCGGTTCCGGCACGGTGGTCCGTCCGGCGTCCGGCGCGGCGCCCGGCACGGCGTCCTGTCTGGTGTCCTGTCCGGTGTCCGGCACGGCTCCCCCACGGCTGACGAGTAGCGGAAGCCAATCTTCCGCTTGGTCCGGGCGGGCACATTACCGCAGGCCGAAGGGCGGACGGGCACCAGCCCCGGGGCGGCCGTCGGTCCGCGCGGACCCCGGCGGCGCCGACCGTCAGCGGGCGACCGCGAGTTCGCCGCTGAGGCGGTCGTGCAGGGCGGCGCTCGGGACGTTCAGGCCGGTGACCTCGACCCGCTTGCCGCGCTGGGCGTACCTGGCCCGGACGGTGTCCAGGGCGGCCACCGAGGAGGCGTCCCAGACGTGGGCGGCGGACAGGTCGACGACGACCAGGTCCGGGTCGCCGGCGTAGTCGAAGCGGGCGGCCAGCTCATTGGCGGAGGCGAAGAACAGCTCGCCGGTGACCGCGTACACCACCCGGCCGCCGTCCGGGTCGGGGGTGACCGTGACGCCCGAGTGGTGGGCGACCCGCTTGGCGAAGACGGCCATCGCCAGCAGCGAGCCGACCACGACACCGATCGCCAGGTTGTGGGTGGCCACCACCACGGCCACCGTCACCGCCGTGACGGCCAACTCGCCGGCCGGGAGCCGACGCAGGGTGGAGGGGCGGACGGAGTGCCAGTCGAAGGTCGCGAACGACACCATCACCATCACCGCGACCAGCGCCGCCATCGGGATCCGCGACACGGCCGACCCGAAGACCAGGCAGAGCAGCAGCAGGAACGTTCCGGCCAGGAAGGTCGACACCCGGGTACGGGCACCCGACACCTTCACGTTGATCATCGTCTGGCCGATCATCGCGCAGCCGCCCATCCCGCCGAACAGTCCGGTCACGATGTTCGCCACGCCCTGCCCGACCGCCTCCCGCCGCTTGTCGGAACGGGTGTCGGTGATCTCGTCCACCAGCTTCGCCGTCATCAGCGACTCCATCAGCCCCACCAGCGCCATCGCCAGCGCGTACGGGGCCACGGTGGTCAGGGTCTCCAGCGTGAACGGCACGTCCGGCAGCCCCGGGACCGGCAGCGAGGACGGCAGCGCGCCCTTGTCGCCGACCGTCGGCACCGCGATGCCCGCGCCGACCGTCACCAGCGTCAGCACCACGATCGACACCAGCGGCGCCGGCACCGTCCGGGTCAGCCTCGGGAACCCCACCAGCAGTGCCAACCCGCCCACCAGCAGCGGGTACACCGCCCACGGGACGTGCGACAGCTCCGGCAGCTGGGCCAGGAAGACCAGGATCGCCAGCGAATTGACGAACCCGACCATCACCGAGCGCGGCACGAACCGCATCAGCCGCGCCACGCCCAGCGCACCCAGCGCGATCTGGAACACCCCCGCCAGGATCACCGCCGCCACCAGGTGGCCGAGACCGTGCTCCCGGTTCAGCGGCCCGATCACCAGCGCCACCGCGCCGGTCGCCGCCGAGATCATCGCCCGCCGGCCGCCCACCACCGAGATGGCCACGGCCATCGTCACCGACGCGAACAGGCCGATCTTCGGATCGACCCCGGCGATCACCGAGAACGAGATCGCCTCGGGGATCAGCGCCAGCGCGACCACCAGGCCGGCCAGCACCTCGGTGCGCCACGCCTTCGGATCGGAACACCAGGCGGGCAGCCGGACGGCACGGAACGCGGTGGAGGAGGACAAAGAGGCGCAACCCGTCATGGAGTGGGGCGGAGCGGAGAGGGGAGAATGGAGGGAGGCGGCGAACTCTACCCTAACGTGAGAGTAGGGTTCGCCCGGCGAGCGGAGGAAGGCACAGCGTGGACGAGGACCGGGGCAGCCGCGACGGGGTCGGGGGCGGCGACGGCGCGGGCGGGACCGGCGCGGGGCTGATGCAGATCGGCGAGGTCGCCGCCCGCACCGAGCTCTCGCTGCGCACCATCCGGCACTACGAGGAGGCCGGCCTGGTCATCCCCTCCGCCCGCTCCCAAGGCGGCTTCCGCCTCTACACCGAGCGCGACGTGGCCCGGCTGATGGTGATCCGCCGGATGAAACCGCTCGGGTTCACCCTCGACCAGATGCGCGAACTCCTCGACGCCACCGACCGCCTGGACGCCGACGGCCCCTACGACCCGACCGCCGGCGGCCGCCCCGCGCTGCTCGCCCTCGTCCGCGGCTACGAACGCGCCGCCGCCGAACAGGTCGACCGCCTGCGCGTCCAACTCGCCCGCGCCGAGGACTTCGCGCGGACCCTGCGCGGCCGCTTGGCGGACGAGACGGATGAGACGCACGGGACGGACGGGGCGGACGGGGCGGACGGGGACTGAGCGGGCGGGGAGGGCGGGGTCAGGAGTGGGTGCTGCGCCACTCGGCGACGGCCGACTCGACGTCCACCGGGGCCAGGCCCAGCGGCGGGCCCTCGATCGGGCGGCGCAGGGCGGCCTCGATCCGGGCGTTGGCCTCGGCGAGGCGGCTGCGCAGCAGGGGCTCGGTCGGGGCCAGGCGGGCGGTGTCGAGCGCGTCCCGCAGTTCGGCACGCAGGGCCAGCGACGGCGGCAGGTAGGAGAGGCCCTCGCGTTCCATCTTCCGCCGGATCCACCACATCTCGTGGTACGGCCGGCCCTCGTCGGCCAGCGGCTCGCCCGTGCCGGGCAGGTCGTCGAACGCGCCGCGCTCGGTGGCCTCGCGGATCTGCCGGTCGACCCAGCTCTCGAAGGTCACACCAGGGGGCTTGCGTTCCGTCATGCGAGGGTCCTCCCGTGCAGCAGCAGAAGGGGCGTCCCTCCCGATCCTACGGGAGCCACCGCTCCCGGGGAGGCCGGGGACGGGGAGCGCGGAAGGGCGGGGGCGCATCCGCGGAGGGAGCGGGGCGCGCCCCGGCCCGCGCGCCCGGACCAGCGGTGCCGCTGCCGGATTCCGTTGCGGGGACGCGGTGTTGGGGCGCAGGGTCGGGGCGCAGGAGCAGGACGCGGTGTCGGGGTGCGGGGTCAGGGCGCGGCGGAGGTGCCGGCGGGCGGATCCGCGGTGAGGGCGGCGACGGCACCGGCGCCGTCGCGTTCGACCGAGTCGGCGAGGGCGGCCGCGGCGAGGGCGGTCGGGCGCTCGTCCCGGGCGCGCAGGACGGCGGCGGGCCGGGCGTCCCGACCGGCGGCGGCGACCAGGGCCCAGCGCGGGCGGCCGGGCAGGGCGCGCAGCAGTCGGCGGACGCCGAGGTGCAGGCCGAGCAGCAGGAGGTACGGGAGGACGAACAGGACGCCCTCCCCGCTGCCGGCGAAGTTCGGCGAGCCGCCCGGCCGGAAGGCCCTGGCGACGGCGCGGTGGCGCTCCAGTCGGACCACCGCGATCCGCACCGGGACGCCGTCCGGCCCGGTGACCTCGGCGGAGCGGCCGGCCTCGCCCCTGCGGCCGTCCGCCCAGGACGCCCGCTCGGCCCGCACGGCCTCGTTCCCGGCCCGGACGCGGGCGGCCTCGTCCCGCTCCCGGGCGCGCCGTTGCAGCGCCTCGCTCCACTCCCGTTCCCGCCGCAGCCGCTCCGCGCGGGCGGCGGGTTCCTCTCCGGTCCCCAGCACGGCGCCAGGGTAGCGGGGGAGGGGGTCAAGCGGCCGTGGCGGCCGGGCGGGTGAGGGCGGCGGCGCCGATCAGGCCGGCGTCGGTGCCCAGGTGGGCGGGGTGCAGGGTGAGGTGCCGGGTGAAGGGGAGGGTCGCGTAGTCGGCGAGGTGGCGGGCGAGCGGTTCGAAGAGGACCGACCCGGCCTGGGCGACTCCGCCGCCGATGACGGCGGCGTCGAGTTCGACCAGGGTCGCGGTGGCGGCGATGCCGGCGGCGAGGGCGCGGGCGGCCCGGTCGAAGGCAGCCAGCGCGAGCGGGTCGCCGGCGTGGGCGGCGCGGGCGACGGCCCCGGCGGTGGGGTCGCCGTCGGGGCCGGGGCGCCAGCCCAGTTCGGTGGCGGTGCGGGCGATCGCGGTGCCGGAGGCGAGCCCTTCGAGGCAGCCGCGCGAGCCGCAGGGGCAGCGGCGGCCGGTGAAGTCGACGGTGATGTGGCCGAGGTGCCCGGCGTTGCCGGTGGTCCCGGTGTGCAGGACGCCGTCGAGGACGATCCCGGCGCCGATGCCGGTGGAGACCACCAGGCACAGGGCGTTGCGGTACGGGCGGGCCGCGCCGCGCCAGTGCTCGGCGGCGGTCATCGCGATGGCGTCGCCGCCGAGGGTGATCGGCAGCCGGGCGGCGGCCGGGTGGCGGGCGGTCTCCGCGCGCAGCGGGAACGCGCGCCAGCCGGGGATGTTGACCGGGCTGACGGTGCCGTGCGCGGTGTCCACGGGCCCGGCGCTGCCGATGCCGAGCGCGCGGACGCGGTGCCAGTCGGGGTGGCGGGAGAGGTCGTCGAGGACGCGGTCGACGGCGGCCATGAGGGCGTCGCGGTCGCCGGTGGCGGGGGTGGGGACCCGTAGCCGGTGGCGCAGGGTGCCGTGCTCGTCGACCAGCCCGCCCGCGATCTTGGTGCCGCCGATGTCGAGGGCCGCGATCAGCGCCCCGGGGGTACCGGCGCCGTCCGGCGTGGGCCCGGGGGGCCCGGTGGTGACGGCGGTACCGGCCATGTCGTAACTCATCGTGACGTCTCCGCAGGTGTGGCAGGGGAGCGCCGTGGTGCTGGGCAGGGCGCTGCCGGGTTGCTCCGGCTGATTCTGGCCCGCTCTGACAACGTTGTCCAGTCGTCCCCGGTCGCGGTCCGGTAACAAACACGATCGACTGAATGGTTAAGCAAAGTTTTAGTAAATAGAGCCTTCGCTGGCAACAAAACTCGTGAATATCAATGTTGACCGGTCTATGGACATGGCCAGGATGTGACGTCTACGTTAAGCAGCCAAGCGGCCGGGAAGGTCGGTCACGCCCGGTCGGCAGCCGCTTCTCCCGGCTCACCCGGACGATCAGTGCGAAGGATGGACGAGATGCGCAGAGGATGGCCGGCCGTCGCGGTCGCTTCCCTGGTGGTGCTCACTGCCTGTAGTGGCGGTGGGGGTGGCGGGGTGACCGCCGCGCCGTCGGTGAACGCGGACCCGGCGAAGGTCTCGGGGTCGATCACGGTGCTGACCAACCGGACCGACCAGCTCGGCGACGGGACGCTGGACGCGTACGCGGCCGAGTTCAACAAGGTCTACCCGAACGTCAGGGTGAAGTTCGAGGGGATGAAGGACTACGAGGGCGAAGTCAAGATCCGCATGAACACCGAGAACTACGGTGACGTGCTGCCGATCCCCTCCGACCTGTCGATCGCGCGGCTGCCCGACTTCTTCTCCTCGCTGGGCAGTGCGGAGGAGCTGTCGAAGACCTACCAGTGGACCGACTACGGCACGGTGGCCGGCCGGGTCTACGGCATCGCCGACTTCGGGACCGTCACCGGCTTCGTCTACAACAAGAGGGTCTGGGCGGACGCGGGGGTGACGGCCTGGCCGAGGACCCCGGAGGAGTTCCTGGCGGACCTGGAGGCCATCAAGGCCAAGGGCGCGGCGACGCCGTACTACACCAACTACCACGACGGCTGGCCGCTGCGGCAGTGGACCGACGCGGTCGGCTCGCCGTCGTGCGACGAGGGCGCCAAGGACGCGCTGGCCACCACCGCGCAGCCGTGGACGGCGGGCGGCGACCTGTACACCGTCGACGGCCTGCTGTACTCGATCGTCGAGCGGAAGCTGTCCGAGGACGACCCGGCCACCACCAACTGGGACCAGTCGAAGGTGCTGCTGGGCACGGGGAGGATCGGCACGATGTACCTGGGCTCGTGGTCGGTGTCGCAGATGCGCGACGCGGCGTCCAAGGCCGGGGCGAACCCGGACGACATCGGCTACCTGCCCTTCCCGTCCAGCTCCGGCAAGCTCTGCACCGTCCTGCAGCCGGACTACAAGTACGGGATCAACAAGCACTCCAAGAACCAGGAGGCCGCCCGCGCCTGGATCGACTGGTACGTGACCAGGTCCGGTGCGGCGCAGGCCGAGCAGGGCATCTCCTCGGTCAGGGGCACCGAACTGCCCGCCGTGCTCAAGCCGTTCACCGACAACGGGGTGAAGCTGATCGGGCAGAGCCAGGAGAAGTCCGCCACCGTCAAGAAGATCGACAAGGGCGCGGAGATCAACCTGGACGCCCCCGACTACCGGCAGAAGCTCGTCGACATCGCCCGGGGCGCCGCCCCCGGCGACCGGGACGGCTACTTCGCCGAGCTGAACAAGAAGTGGTCCGCCTCCCAGAAGACCGTCACCGGCTGACCGGGACGAAGCCGACCGTACGGCACGGCCGTTGACCCACCGTCCTGCCGACTGCCGTGCCCTGCCGCCCTGCCCCTGCCATGCACGGGATGGCAGGGCACGGGCCGGACCGGACCGGGCCGTTCGCCGGGTGCCAGGACCTACGAAGGAACGAAGATGACTGCACTGCAGAAGGGACGGGGAGCGGCGGAGCTCCCCGCCCGGGCCGCGGCGGGCGGCGCGAGCGCCGTCCCGGCCGGCGAGCGCCGTCGGCCCCGGCGCAAGGCGATGCGCCGGCACCGGTGGTTCACGCCGTGGCTGTACCTGGTGGTGCCGCTGGCGCTGCTGGCCACGTTCACCTACCTGCCGATCGGGGAGATGATCGGCTACAGCTTCACCGACTGGGACGGGATCAGCCCCGAGCGCGCCAACGTCGGCTTCGACAACTACACCGACCTGTTCACCCGGCCCGAGCTGTTCAAGGTGTTCCTGGTCTCCGGCGTGTACCTGGTCGCCGCGGTGCTGCAGATCGCGCTGGCGCTGTACTTCGCCACCGTGCTGAGCTTCGACACCCGCTTCCGGAACCTGTTCAAGGGCATCCTGTTCTTCCCGTACCTGATCAACGGCGTGGCGATCGGGTTCGTGTTCCTGTTCTTCTTCCAGCCGCACGGCACCCTCGACTCACTGCTGTCGATGGTCGGCGTGCACGGCAGGCACCAGTGGCTGGGCGACCCGGACCTCGTCAACAAGTCGCTGGCGGGCGTGTCGGTGTGGCGCTACACCGGGCTGAACCTGGTGCTGTTCCTGGGCGCGATCCAGTCGATCCCGCCGCACCTGTACGAGGCCGCCGCACTGGACGGCGCCAACCGCTGGCAGCAGTTCCGGCACATCATCGCGCCCGGCATCAAGCCGGTGATCAGCCTCAGCGCGATCCTGGCGGTCTCCGGCTCGCTGGCGGTGTTCGAGATCCCGTACATCATGACCGGCGGCGCGAACGGCTCGCAGACCTTCGTGATCCAGAGCGTCAACCTGGCCTTCAAGTTCGACAAGTTCGGCCTCGCCTCGGCCAGCGCCGTCGTCCTGCTCGCCCTGATCCTGCTCGTCACCTGGATCCAGCGCCGCCTGGTGCCGGAGGAGAGGGTGGAACTGTCGTGACCACCAACGCCGTCGCGGACAAGCCCCGACGCTTCCACGCCCGCAGTGCCGCCGCGTCCGGTGCCACGTACCTGTCGCTGGTGCTGGCCAGCGCCGTGGTGCTGGTGCCGCTGCTGGTGATCCTGTTCACCTCGCTGAAGACCCGGAAGGAGGCGCTGACCACCGGCCCGCTCGACCTGCCTTCCGACTGGTTCAACCTGGAGAACTTCCGGATCGCCTTCACCCAGGGCGACATGCTGCCGGCCTTCCTCAACACCGCCGTCATCCTGCTGGTCTCGGTGACCGGCACGGTGGTGATCGGCTCGATGACCGCGTACGCCATCGACCGCTTCGAGTTCCGGCTCAAGAGACTGGTGATGGCCGCGTTCCTGCTGGCCAGCCTGGTGCCGTCGGTGACCACCCAGGTCGCCACCTTCCAGATCGTCAACGAACTCGGCGCGTTCAACACCCGCTGGGCGCCGATCCTGCTCTACCTCGGCACCGACATCATCTCGATCTACGTCTTCCTGCAGTTCATCCGCTCCATCCCGGTCTCGCTCGACGAGGCCGCCCGACTGGACGGCGCCAACTCCTTCACCATCTACTGGCGGATCATCCTGCCGATGCTCAAGCCGGCCATCGCCACCGTGGTGATCGTCAAGGGCGTCACCGTCTACAACGACTTCTTCATCCCCTTCCTCTACATGCCCTCCAGCGACCTGGGCACCATCTCCACCTCGCTGTTCCGCTTCCAGGGCCCCTTCGGCGTCAACTGGGAGATCATCTCGGCCGGCGCGATCCTGGTCATCCTCCCCACCCTGATCGTCTTCCTCGCCCTGCAGCGGCTCATCTACGCCGGCTTCGCCGCCGGATCCAGCAAGTGAACCGCCCCGCCCCCGCCCCCTCCCGGTCCCGGTCCCGGTTCCGGTTCCGGTCCCGGCCGGAGGCGGCGCGATGAGCGGACGCGTCACCATCCGGGAGGTCGCCGCGCTCGCCGGGGTCTCCGCCGGGGCCGTCTCGCTCGCGCTGAACGACCGGCCCGGGGTCTCCGGCGCCACCCGGGAGCGGATCCGGGCCGCCGCCGAACAGCTCGGCTGGGTCCCCAGCCAGGCCGCCCGCAGCCTGGCCCGGCTCGACCCCGGCAGCGACACCGTCGGACTGGTCATCACCCGACCGGCCCGCCAACTCGGCCTGGAACCCTTCTACATGGAGTTCATCTCCGGCATCGAGAGCGTGCTGGAGGAACGCTCCGCGACCCTGCTGCTGCGGCTGGTCCGCGACCGCGAGCAGGAGATCGCGGTGCACCGCACCTGGTGGCGCACCCGACGGGTCAGCGGCTCCGTCCTGGTCGACCTCACCGAGGCCGACCCGCGGATCCCGGCACTCGCCGCTCTCGGCATGCCGACCGTCGCCGCCGGCCACCCCGGCCTGGCCGGCGGCGGGTCGGCGGCCGTCTGGACCGACGACTCGGCCGCCGTCGAGGACGCCGTCCGCTACCTCGCGATGCTCGGCCACCGCCGGATCGCCCGGGTCGGCGGCGACCCCGACCTCGGCCACACCGCGATCCGCACCCGCGCCCTGGCCGCCGCCGCCGCACAGCTCGGCCTCGAACCGCCCCGCAGCCTCCCCACCGACTTCTCCGGCCAGGCCGGCGCCCGGGCCACCCGGATGCTGCTGGCCTCCGCCCACCGCCCCACCGCGATCATCTACGACAACGACATCATGGCCGTCGCGGGCATCTCGGTCGCCGCCGAGTTCGGCCTGCACGTGCCCGCCGACCTGTCGCTGATCGCCTGGGACGACTCGCAGCTGTGCCGACTCACCCACCCCGCGCTGTCCGCGATGAGCCACGACGTGCACGGGTACGGGGCCCTGGTCGCCCGCACCCTGTTCGACGTCATCGAGCACCGCGGCACCCCCGCCGGGCCGGCCCCCACCCCCGTCCTGGTGCCGCGCGGCAGCAGCGCCCCGCCCGCCGCCGCCCGCTGACCGCCGCTGACCGCCGGCCGCCGTCGCCGGGCGGTTCCTCCCGTCGACTCCCGGGCCGTCCCCGACTCCTTCCGAGGGCAAGGAAGCCGGCGGACGGGCCGAGCCACCCTCCCGCACCTCCCGGAGCGCACCCGATGACCGCCGACCTGCTCGCCACCACCGTCCGCCGCTACGCCTGGGGCTCGACCACCGCGCTCGCCCGGCTCACCGGCCGCCCGCCCGGCGACGAACCCGAGGCCGAACTCTGGATGGGCGCCCACCCCGGCGCGCCCTCCCGGATCGACCGGGGCGGCGGCCCCGAACCGCTCGACGCCGTCATCGCCCGCGACCCCGCCACCGAACTCGGCCCCCGCACCGCCGACCGGTTCGGAGCTCAACTGCCCTTCCTGCTCAAGGTGTTGGCCGCCGACAAGGCGCTGTCCGTCCAGGTCCACCCGACCCGCGCGCAGGCCGAAGCCGGATACGCCGCCGAGGACGCCGCCGCCGTCCCGCTCGACGCCCCGCACCGGATCTACCGCGACCGCAACCACAAGCCCGAACTGATCTGCGCACTCGACGAGTTCGACGCCCTGTGCGGCTTCCGCGACCCGCGCGCCAGCGCCGAGCTCTGGCAGCGCCTCGACCTGCCCGTCCTCGCCCCCTGGATCGACACCCTGCGCACCGCCCCCGCCGCAACCGCCCTGCGCACCGTCCTCACCGGCGCGCTCGCCACGGACCGGGCCAGGGGCGAACGGGCCGCCGCCGAACTACCGGCCGCACTCCGTAAATCGGCCGAGCGGGACGGGCCGGACGCGGCGAGCTGGGCCGCGTACCTGGCCGCCGCCCGCGACTACCCCGGCGACCCCGGGATCCTGGCCGCGATGCTGCTCAACCACGTCCGGCTGCGCCCCGGACAGGCCCTCTACCTGGACGCCGGCGTCCCGCACGCCTACCTGCGCGGACTCGGCGTCGAGATCATGGCCAACTCCGACAACGTGCTGCGCTGCGGGCTCACCCCCAAGCACGTCGACACCGCCGCACTCGCCGAGGTGGTCGACTTCCGCCCCACCGCCCCGCACCGCGCCCCCGCCGTCCCGGTCGGCCCCGGTGAACTCGAATTCCTCACCCCCGCCGAGGAGTTCGCCCTCTCCCGGATCGAACTCGGCGCCCCCGCGCTGCTCGACGACGACGGCCCGCAGCTCCTGCTCTGCGTCCGCGGCACCGCCCGGCTGCACGACGGACCGACCCTCGGCCCCGGCGGATCCGCGTACGTCCCCGCCGCGAGCGGGCCGCTGCGGCTGACCGGCGACGCGACGCTGTTCCGGGCGAAGGTGCCCCGGCAGCGCTGAGCCCTCCCCGCCCCCGAGCGCCCGCGTGTCCGCGTGTCCGCGTGTCCGCATGATCGTGGAACGCGGGGGAACGACTCCGGACGGACGCACGCGCGCCAGGACCCCCTCTGTCCGCCCGCCGCCCGGTGACCGTCGACCCCGGCGGCGGGCCCCGCACCAGGAGCCCCGCCATGAACCCCACCGCCGTCCTGTTCCAGGGCGACAGCATCACCGACGCCGCCCGCGACCGCGCCCACCCCGACGACCTCGGCCACGGCTACGCCGCGATGGTCGCCGCCGCCCTCCCCGGCACCCCCACCGTCCGCAACCGGGGCGTCGGCGGCGACCGGATCACCGACCTGCGCGCCCGCTGGGACGAGGACACCCTCGCCCACCGCCCGGCCCTGCTCTCCGTGCTGATCGGCATCAACGACACCTGGCGCCGCTACGACAGCGACCTGCCCAGCCCCGCCACCACCTGGGAGGACGAGTACCGCACCCTGCTGCGCCGCGTCCACGCGCACTGCGCGCCCCGACTCGTCCTGATCGAACCCTTCCTCGTCCCCGTCACCCCCGAACAGTGGACCTGGCGCGAGGACCTCGACCCGCGCATCCACGCCGTCCGCCGCCTCGCCGCCGAACACGACGCCCTGCTGCTCGCCGCCGACGGCCTGCTCAACCAGGCCGCCCGCACCGCCGGCGACCCCGCCCTGATCGCCGCCGACGGCGTCCACCCCACCGAACGCGGCCACCGCCTGCTCGCCGACGCCTGGCTGCGGCTGGCCGCCGACGCGGTCTGAACCCGGCCCCCACCCCGCATCGGCCCTCGTCCGGCCCTCGTGCGGCCCGCGTCCGGCCCTCGTCCCGCCCGCGTCGGCCCGGGCTCGGCCGGAAGCGGACGGGCGGCGGGACGGGGCTGCCGGGCGCAGGGGTACGCGCACTATCCTCCCTGACATGACCAGCAGCCCTGCCAGCAGCACCCGCGGCGCCCGCCCCACCATGAAGGACGTCGCGGCCGCCGCCGGGGTCGGGCTGAAGACGGTCTCCCGGGTCGTCAACGGGGAGAGCGGCGTCACGCCCGAGATGGCCGCTCGGGTGCGGGCCGCGATCGAAGCCCTCGGCTTCCGGCGCAACGACAGCGCGCGGCTGCTGCGCACCGGCCGGACCGCGAGCGTCGCCCTGCTGCTGGAGGACATCAGCGACCCGTTCTCCTCCGCGCTCTCCCGCGCCGTCGAACAGGTCGCCGCCGACGAGGGCTGCCTGCTGTTCACCGGTTCCAGCGCCGAGGACCCGGACCGCGAACGGGAACTGGCCCTGGCGTTCTGCGCCCGCCGGGTGGACGGGCTGATCGTCGTCCCGGCCGGGGACGACCACCGCTACCTGCTGCCCGAGATCGAGTCCGGCACGCCCGTCGTCTTCCTGGACCGCCCCGGCGCCGGCATCGACGCCGACGCCGTGCTCAGCGACAACGCGGGCGGCGCGCAGGCCGGCACCGCCCACCTGATCGCCCACGGCCACCGCCGGATCGGCTTCGTCGGCGACCTCCCGTCCATCCACACCGCCGCCGAACGCGCCCGCGGCTACCGTGCGGCGATGGCCGCGGCCGGACTGCCCGTCGACGAACGCTGGGTCGACTGCGGCCCCACCGACCGGACCCGGGTCGCCGCCGCCGTCCACCGCCTCACCACCGGCCCCGACGCCGTCACCGCCCTGTTCACCGCCAACAACCGCGTCACCCTGGCCGCCCTCCACCACCTCCCCGCCGAACGCCGCCCCGCCCTCGTCGGCTTCGACGACCTCGAACTCGCCGACCTGCTCACCCCCGCCCTCACCGTCGTCGCCCAGGACCCCGTCGCCCTCGGCTCCCTCGCCGCCCGCCGCCTCTTCGACCGCCTGGCCGGCGACACCACCACCCCCGCCCGCCTGGAGATCCCCACCCTGCTCGTCCCGCGCGGCTCCGGCGAGACCCCACCACGCGACTGACCACCCCGCCGCGGGCCGAACGACCACCGGGACCACCCGGCGCCGAGGACAGGACCCGGTGGCCCCCCGGCGGACGGCCGCGGCTAGATTGCACGGCATGTCCGTCCACCTCGGCCCCGGCGCCTCGGGGGCCATCCGACGCTTCGCCGGCTGGGTCGCCCGCGGCTCGGTGGGCCACCCGATGCTGGAAGGCATCGACTACTGGGAGGAACTCCGCGACTCCCCCTCCCAGGCGGAGATCTGCTTCGCGATCTTCGCCAACGTCCTCGAACTGGATGAGGACGGCGAGCCCGTCAACGAGAAGTACGCCGAACGCCGGGCCGCGACCTGGCTCCACAAGTACTGCACGGGCGAACTGCCGCCGGGCGAACCGGACCTGGAAGCCTGGGAGTGCGAACTCCACTGAGCCCGCCGACGGTCCCGGGCGGCACGCGGACGTGGTCGCGGCCCTGGCCGTGACCCTGGTCGTGACCGCTGCCGTGGGCACGGGCACGGGCACGGGCGCGCCGGGCGGCCGCCGGGGGTCAGGCGTCGCGGCCGGCCCTCGCCGTCGGACGGCCCCGCCGCAGGATCCGGCCCGCGAGCACCGCCCCGAGCAGGAAGGCGCCCGCCGCGACCAGCGCCGAGGCGTGCAGCCCGCGCACCGGGCCCAGGACACCCGTCAGGGTGCCGAAGAGTGCCACGCCGAGCGAACTGCCCACCTGGCGCGAGACGTTGAATACCGCCGAAGCCGTTCCCGCCACCGCCGGCGGGGCCGCCTCCAGCACCGCCACGGTGGCCGCCACCACCGTCACCGGCGTCGCCAGACCGGTGGCCGCCAGCGCGAACAGCAGCACCGGGTAGGGCGTCTCCGGCCCCGCCGTCAGCCAGCCCAGGAAGCCCACCGCCCCCAGCAGCAGCCCTCCCGCCATCGGCGGGTACGGGCCGTACCGGGCCGCCAGCCGGCTCGACAGCGGTGCCGCGAGCAAGCCCATCCCCACCGAGGGCAGCAGCGCCAGGCCGGTGCCCAACGCGCCGTACCCGCGCACCAGTTGGAAGTGCAGCGTCAGTACGTACAGCAGCCCGTAGTAGCCCAGGCTGAGCAGCAGGCCGACGGCGTCCACGGTGGCGAGCCGCCCGTCCCGCAGCAGCGCGGGTGGCAGCAGCGGCGCCCGCCGAGCCAGCTGCTCCCGCTGCTCCCGTTGGCCCCGCTGCTCCGAGCGTCGCTCCAGGCGCCACTCCACCCGGACGAACCCGGCCAGCGCCACCGCGCCCGTACCGAAAGCGCCCAGCACCCACGGCGAGCCCCAGCCCCGCGCCCCCGCCTCGTTCACTCCGCCGACCAGACCCACCAGGCCGACCACACCCAGTAGTTGGCCCAGCGGATCGCCCCGCCGCCCCGAGCGGCCCGCCCGCTCCGGCTTCGACGGCTGGAGGTGGCGGAGGGCCAGCGCCGCCGCCAGCGCCGCGACCGGCAGGTTCACCCAGAACACCCACCGCCAGCCCAACCCCGCCACCAGCAGCCCACCCACCGCCGGCCCCGCCCCGAACGCCACCGCCGACACCAACCCCCACACCCCCACCGCCCGGGCTCGCAGCGCCCCGTCCGGGTACGCCGCCCGCAGCAGCGCGAACGAAGTGGGCACCAGCAGCGCCGCCCCCGCCCCCTGCCCGAACCGGGCCCCGACCAGCACCGCCCCCGACGGAGCCGCCGCGCAGCCCGCCGAAGCCGCCGCGAACAGCCCCAGCCCCGCGAGGTACAGCCGCCGGTGCCCGAACCGGTCACCCAGCCCGCCGCCCAGCAGCAACAACCCCGCGAACACCGTGCTGTAGCCGTCCACCACCCACTGCAGCCCCGCCGCCCCCATCCCGAGCGAGGCCCGCACACCCGGCAGCGCCACGTTGACCACCGTCACGTCGAGCATCACCAGGAAGTAGCCCAGGCTCAACGCGACCAGCGGCGGCAGGACGAGCCGCGCCACCGGCGGCCGGACGGGAGCGGCGGAGGTGAGCACGGATACGGGTGCGGGCGCGGGTCCGGATGCGGGTGCGGGCGCGGGTGCGGGCGCGGGTGCGGGTGCGGGTGGCTGCGGTACGGGAGTCATGACGGCAGTCTCGGGGCGGAACACTTCGCTGCCGGGCGAACTGTGCCCGTCCAGGGGCGCAACCCCCCTCCGGCCAGGACACTTCGTCAGCCGACGAACCTTGCCCGCCCTATGCTGACCCCGTGCCAACCTCCCACGACCCCACCCCCGCCGGCCCCGCCTCCCCCCGCTTCGCCCCGCCCCTCCGTCCGCTCCCGGACCCGGCGGCCGGTCAGCCGGACGTCGCCCGGGCCGCCGCGCTGCTCGCGGACCCGTCCCGGGCCCGGATGCTGAAGGCGCTCAGTGACGGCCGCGCCCTGACCGGCGCGGTCCTCGCGACCGAGGCGGGCGTCGGCGCGCCCACCGCCAGTGCCCACCTGGCCCGGCTGCTGGACGCCGGGCTGGTCAACGTCCGCAGGAGCGGCCGCAACCGCTTCTACCGGCTGTCCGGCCCCGAGGTCGGCCACGCGCTGGAGGCGCTCGCCCTGATCGCGCCCCCGCTGCCGGTCACCTCGCTGCGCGAGAGCGGCACCAACAACGCGCTGCGCCGGTCCCGCACCTGCTACGACCACCTGGCGGGCCGGCTCGGCGTCGCCCTGATGGGCACCCTGCTCGACCGCGGCATGCTCACCGGCCACGACGGCACCCACCGTCCCGCCGTCGCCGTCCGCGACCGGTCCTCCGGCTACGGCCACGACCACCACTACCGGCTCACCCCGTCCGGCCGGGCCGCCCTGGAGCAGCTCGGCATCGACCTCGGCGCCCTCCCGCCGCGCCGCCCGCTGGTCCGTTACTGCGTCGACTGGAGCGAGCAGCAGCACCACCTGGCCGGGGCCGTCGGGGCCGCCCTCACCGCCCGTCTGATCGCCCTGCGCTGGCTCCGGCACGGTGCCAGCCCCCGCGTGGTCCACCTGACCCCGTCCGGTACCACCGGCCTCGCCGACTGGATCGGTCTCCACCCGCCGGAGTGAGCACCCGTGGCGGACCCGGGCGCGGGGCGTCACTCCTTCAGGGCTAGTTCCAGCCAGTAGCGCCGCTCCTGGTCGATCCGGCCCTCGGGCTGGGCGAGCAGCCAGGCCACCGTCTCGGGGCCGACCGGGAGTTCGCGGTGGAAGCCGAGGCGGAGGTCGGGGAGGCGGGCGTCGTGCAGCCACTCGTCGAGGGTGCGGGTGAGGTGCCGGTCGGCGGTGGGGGTGCGGGTCGCGGTCCAGGTGCGCAGCCAGGGGGTCACGGTGCCGGTGGCGACGGCGACGGTGGCGAGGACCTCCGAGGCGTTGGCGGAGGTGTCGGCGAGGGTGGCGGGCCACCAGGCGTCGAGGACCTCGCGGACGAGGTCGGCGCGGTGCCAGTCCGTCCAGTCGGCGGCGACCAGGCGGGCGGCGATCAGCGGGCCGTCGATCGCGAGGGTGCGGGTGGTCAACTGGCGGAGCAGGCGCGGGGCGAGGCGCCGGTAGAGGGTGGGGAAGTCCGTCCAGTGGGTGGGGGACTTCGCGGCCGCGGAGTGCAGCAGCCGGTCCGGGACCAGGTCGGGCGGGCCGGACAGGGCGGCCAGCTGTTCGGGGGTGTAGCAGTGGCCGCAGCCGTCGACCGCCGGCCCGGGGCGGGCGGTGCGGCCGAGGGCGTCCAGGGCGTGGTGCAGGCGCTGCTGTGCGGTGGTCGCGGTCGTCATGCCGTCGGATCCCCGTTCGGGGTACTCCAACCGGGGCGCCCGGCGGAGGGTGCGACGTTACCAGGGCCCGAACTGCCGCCCGGCGGCGGGGGCGGACGGGGCGAACGGGGCTGCGGACGGGGCAGTGGACGGGACTGCGGACGGGGTGGGCGGGGCCGCTTAAGGCGCGGGTGGTCGCGGCGGCCGCCGGTGTGCCGTGGCGCGGCGGTGACCTGACAGGATGGGTCGGCAGGACGCGGGCGAGGAGGGTGGACGGGGTGAGCGGCAGGATGCAGCGCCGGGTGACGATCCGGGACGTGGCGGCGCGGGCCGGGGTGTCGGCCGGAGCGGTGTCGCTCGCCCTCAACGACCGGCCGGGGGTCTCCGAGGCGACCCGGCAGCGCATCGTCGAGGCGGCCCGCGAGCTCGGTTGGTCGCCGAACCTCGCCGCCCGTTCGCTGGCCCGGAGCGACCGGGTGCACACCGTCGGCATGGCGCTGACCCGGGGCGGCGCGGGCCTCGACCAGGTGCAGATGGCGCTGATCGGCGGCATCGAGCAGGTCCTCGCCGAACGCCCGTGCGCGCTGCTGCTGCACACCGTCCCCGACCGGGACGCGGAGACCGCGCTGTACCGGCAGTGGTGGCAGTCCGGGCGGGTGAACGGCTCGGTGCTGGTCGGCGTGGTCGCCGACGACCCCCGGCTGGAGGCCGTCCACCGGCTCGGCATGCCGGCCGTCGCGGTCAGCCAGCCGGCGCTGTCCGGCCCGTTCCCCGCCGTGTGGACGGACGACGCGGCGGCGATCGCCGAGGCCGTCCGCTACCTGGCCCTGCTCGGCCACCGCCGGATCGCGCACGTCACCGGCCCCGAGGCGCTCGGCCGCACCCTGCTGCGCGGGGACGCGTTCGCCGCCACGGCGGCCGAACTGCCCGCCGTCACCGCCCGCAGCCTCCCCACCGACCTGTCCGCGCACGCCGGCGCCCGGGCCACCCGCACCCTGCTGACCGCCGCCGAACGGCCGACCGCGATCGTCTACGACAACGACCTGATGGCCGTCGCCGCGATCGCCGTCGCCGAGGAACTCGGCCTGCGCGTCCCGCAGGACGTCTCGCTGGTCGCCTGGGACGACTCCGACCTGTGCCGGATCACCCGGCCGCAGCTCTCCGCCCTCAGCCACGACCCGTTCGCGGTCGGCGAGGAGGTCGCCCGCTGCCTGCTGGAACTCATCGACGAGGGCCGCGCCGCCTCCCGCCCCGCCGGCACCCCGGTGCTGGTGCCGCGTGGCAGCACCGGCCCGGCTCCCGGCCGCTGAAACCCTTTTCCCTTCAGCGAACTGTCGGTGCGTCAGCGGTGCGTCGGCGGGCGGTGGCCGGTGCCGCCAGGGCGCGCCGGCCGGCCGGGGCGGTCAGGGTCTCGGTGGGGTGGACCGGCCGCCGCTCACCGGGCAGCGGCGCGTGCCGGGCCGCGTGCGCCAGGTACGGGACGGTGGCGGCGGACGCCGAGTAGACGGTGCCCTGGTGGCAGACGGCGCCGAACAGCCCGTCCTCGGCCTCGTCGACGGCCGTCGGGTCCGCCCCGTACAGCGCCGCCAGCAGGTCCGGCAGGTCCTCCGCCGAGCCGTACGCGTGCTCCAGGGACGCCCAGTCGACCCGGTCCAGCTCGTCGGGTGACCTCATGCGGTGCGGCTCCTCGGACGGGTGCGAACGGATACGGGCGGGACTCTACCGGTGGCCGGGCGGCTCGGACGGGGCGGGCCTGGCGGGCCGGGTGGTACGGGCGGGGCGGAAAAGGGGGCGGGACGCTCGGCGGGCGGTCAACTTCCTTGGCCGGTAGGCGGGGTGGCGCGGGCCGGGCTGGGTTATCGTCGACGGCGGGGCGACCGGGCAGTGCCGGTCGGACGCCGGGCCGGGCGGCTCGGAGCGGAGGAGGACCCGATGAAGCGCGGCACCGGACTCGGCCCGGCCGTGGCGGCGACCGTCCTGGCCGTACTCGCCACCGCCTGCTCGGCGGGTTCGACCGGTTCGACCGGTACGGGCGGCGCGGCCGGCTCGACCGGCGCGAGCAGCGCGACCGGTACGCGCACCGCGGAGACGCCCGCGCCGACCACGCGGGCGCTGCGGGTGATGCCGCTCGGGGACTCGATCACGGCCGGGTACGGGAGCAGCGACGGCGCCGGCTACCGCGGGCAGTTCGCCGAACTGGCGGCCGTGTTGCAGCGCTACACCATCGACCTGGTGGGCTCCCGGCACGACGGCGCGGTACCCGACCCGGACAACGAGGGCCACAACGGGTACATGGTCCACGAGATCGCGGCCGGGATCGACGGGTGGCTGTCCAGCGCGAAGCCGGACGTCGTGCTGCTGCACATCGGCATCAACGACCTGAACCGGGGCACCGACCGCGAGCACGCCGCGGACCGGACGTCGGCGCTGATCGACCGGATCCTGGAGGACCGGCCCGGCGTGACCGTCCTGGTGATGGGCCTGATCCCGACGACGCCGACCGTGCTCACCGAAGTCGCCCACTACAACACCACGTTGAGCCTGGCGATCGAGGCGAAGCAGGCGGGCTACGCCAAGGTCCGCTACATCGCCGCGCCCGCGCTGACGCCGGAGGAGCTGCCGGACCAACTGCACCCGAGCGACCAGGGCTACCGGTTGATCGCGCGGGCCTTCGACCGGGCCCTGTTCCGTGCCATCGAGGATGGCCTGGTCAGACCGATCCCGGACTGAGGACGGGCTGCCGGAGCGCGGGCGGGGCGCGGGCCGTCAGGGCGCGGGCGGGGCGGCCGTGGAGCCGCGGGGGGTGAGCTGCGGGGCGAGGTCCTCGTAGCCGGTGGCGGGGCGGCCCGTGATCAGGTCGAGCAGGGTGCGGGCGGCGTGGGCGCCGTAGGCGTGGATGTCGCGGGTGAGGGCGGTGAGCGGGGGGCGGACGACCTGCGCCAGCGGGGAGTCGTCCCAGGCGACCAGGGAGAGGTCGCGGGGCACGGAGAGGCCGAGCTCCTGGGCGACCGAGAGGCCCGCGACGGCGGTGATGTCGTTGTCGTAGAGGATCGCGGTCGGGCGGGAGGGGGAGAGCAGCAGGCGGCGGGTGGCGCGGGCGCCCTGTTCGCCGGTGTAGTCGGTGTGGACGGTGGGCGGGGCCTCCAGGCCGAGGTCGGCGCAGGCGGCGGTGAAGGCCTCGTCGCGGATCGCGGTGTGGACCAGGCCGGTGAGGCCGGCGACCCGGCCGACCCGGCGGTGGCCGAGGGCGGCGAGGTACTCGAGGGTCTCGCGGACGGCGGCCGCGTCGTCGGACCAGACCGGGGTGAGGGCGCCGGAGCCGGAGGGGTGGCCGATCACGACGGTGGGCAGGCCCATCTCCTCCAGGGCGGGCACCCGGGCGTCGTCGCGGCGCAGGTCGACCAGGATCGCGCCGTCGATGTGCCGCTCGCCCCACCAGCGGCGGTACGCCTCCAGGCCGCGTTCGTGGTCGGAGACGACCTGCAGGGCGAGCGAGTAGGAGGCGTCGGAGAGGACCTTCTCGATGCCGCCGATCAGCTCCATGAAGAACGGTTCGGTGCCGAGCATCCGGGCCGGCCGGCAGAGCGCCAGCCCGACGGCGGCGGCCTTCGCGCCGCTCAGCGCGCGGGCGGCGCTGTTGCGGACGAAGCCCAGCTCCTCGGCGACGGCGGTGATCTTCGCGCGGGTGGCGTCCGAGACGCCCGGTTGACCGTTCAAGGCGTTGGAGACGGAGACCTTGGACACGCCCACGATCTTGGCGATGTCGGCGATGGTCGGCCGCTTCGCCGGCGGGCTCTGCTGCTGGGACACCTGCTCCACGGAACCTTTCCGGACTGCTCGTCGACCGCCCGCCGACCCTTCGGCGGCCGGACGCGGACCTGCTGCGCCCTCTCAAGCTACTACGCGCGCCCCCGTCCGCTGTAGCCCGGAGCCCCGGTCGGCGGCCGGTTTGCAACAAACGGTTAACCAGGCGTTGACAACGATGTCGGGCCGCTCGTACGGTCTTCACGCCTTAATCGGTTAATCGACCGGTCGACGGCCGGGCGGGCAGCTGGACGCCCGCCCCGCGCCGGGGGCTCCCGTCCATCCCCTCCCACCCCCACATGCACCCGCATGGGACGAAAGGGATTCGCGTGCACCAGAGAACTCGGCACCGGCACACCCCCACCTCCGCCGGGCACACCCGCGCCCCCGCCCGCCGCGCCCGCGCCTCCGCCCGGCGGCTCGCGCCGACGGCGGTGCTGCTCGCCGCCTCCGTCGCGGCGGCCGGCCTGACGCTGGGCCGGGCCGACACCGCCCGGGCCGCCGGGGCGGACTCGTTCGCCACCCGCTGCGGCGTGCACTTCTGCCTGGACGGCAAGGAGTACTACTTCGCCGGCGCCAACACGTACGACCTGTTCACCTACGGCGGCAGCTACGGCGACACCGAGACGCAGTTCATGGACAAGGCGCGGATCGACGCGCAGTTCGCCGGCCTGCGGGCCGACAAGGTCGACGTGGTGCGGCTGTGGATGTTCAACCACGAGAACTGGCACGGCTTCGAGAAGACGAAGGGCGTCTACGACGAGCAGGAGTTCGCCCAGTTCGACTACATCATCCAGTCCGCCAAGGCGCACGGCATCCGGCTGGTCCCGGTGTTCGAGAACTACTGGGAGGCGTACGGCGGCATCGACACCCGCCTGCAGTGGGAGGGCCTCTCCGGCGGCCAGCCCGGCCGGGCCGCGTTCTTCGACCGGACCCGCTGCCCGGGCTGCTTCACCTCGTACAAGAACTACGTCTCGTACGCGTTGAACCGGGTCAACCACTACAGCGGCGTCGCCTACAAGGACGATCCGACCATCTTCGCCTGGGACTTGATGAACGAGCCCCGCTACGAGGCGCAGTCCGCCGCCGAGAGCGTGAACGGCACGACGCTGCGGGCCTGGGTGGACGAGATGGGCGCGTTCGTGAAGTCCATCGACTCCAAGCACCTGTTGGGCGTCGGCCTGGAGGGCCACGGCACGAACTACGGCTTCGGCGGGGACGAGGGCAACCCCTTCGTCCACGTGCAGCAGTCGCCGTACGTCGACTACACCTCCGCGCACCCGTACCCGACCGAGTCCTGGGCGAACCTGGGCGTCGAGCAGACCAAGGCGCTGATCCGCTCCTGGATCTCCGACTCGCACGGCAAGGTCGGAAAGCCGTTCTTCATGGGCGAGTTCAACGTCCACGACGTCGACCGCTCGGCCTGGTGGGGGCAGATCTACCCGGACTTCGAGGCGGCTGGCGGCGACGGCAGCGCGTTCTGGTGGTACCAGGACCGCAGCGTGGACGGCAAGTTCGGGGTGCAGGCGGGTGCGCCCGAACTGTCGGTGTTCCGCGCCCACTCGGACCGGATGCGCGCCAAGTCTGGCCTTCCCGGCGGCACGTCGAGCCCGACGCCGAGCGGGAGCACGTCCGCTTCTCCGTCCCCGAGCGCCAGCGCCAGCGCCAGTGCCAGCGCCTCGCCGCCGGCCGGGAGTTGTGCGGTGCACTACGGGCTGTCGGACTGGGGGAGCACCTTCAACGGTGACGTGACGGTCAGGAACCTGGGCGGCGCGCCGGTGAACGGCTGGCGGCTGGTGTTCTCGTTCCCGGGCGGGCAGCAGGTCACCACCATGTGGAACGCGGTGCCCGTGCAGAGCGGGAAGCAGGTCACCGCGAGCAACCCGGCCTCGTACAACACCGTGATCGCGGCCGGCGGGAGCGTCAACTTCGGCTTCAGCGGCAGCTCGACGGCCGGCACCAACGGCGTGCCGACCGCCTTCACGCTCAACGGCCAGGCGTGCAGCACCTACTGAGCCGACGCGCGGGCCGGGCGGCAGCCCCGTCCGACCCCGCCCGGCCTGTAGTGAACCGGTAAAGCCATCGCCCCGTCCGACCCGTGCGCGGTCGGACGGGGCGATGGCGCGTTCCGGCGCTTTCCGGCAGCTCACCGAGGAGTTGGCGCGATCGGCCGAGAACTGAAAGGCATCAAGGGATTCACATAACCGGTTTATGGACAGGGCCGTGTCGGCGGGTTACGGTTCTGCTCGCGCCGCACACCCGACCCACCGGTCCGGCCGATCGACCAAGGAGCCGCACGCATGAAGGACACCACCCCGCTCGACCAGGGCTGGAGCCTGCACCACGAGGGGGACCGGCTGCCCGCCACCGTCCCGGGCTGCGTCCACACCGACCTGCTGGACGCCGGGCTGATCCCCGACCCGTACCTGGACGCGAACGAGCGAGAGGTGGCCTGGGTCGGCCGCCGCGACTGGACGTACACCCTGGAACTGCCCGCCCACGGCAGCCGGCACGAGCGCACCGACCTGGTCTTCGACGGCCTCGACACCGCCGCCGCCGTCACCCTCGGCGGCACCCTCCTCGGCACCACCCGCAACATGCACCGCCGCTACCGCTTCGACGCCACCGGCCTGGCCGGCGAGCTGAAGGTCGAGTTCACCAGCGCCTACACCGAGGCCGAGCGGGTCCGCGCGCTGGTCGGCGACCGGCCCAACGTCTACCCCGAGCCGTTCCAGTACATCCGCAAGATGGCCAGCAGCTTCGGCTGGGACTGGGGCCCGACCCTGCCCGGCGCCGGCATCTGGAAGCCCGCCCGGCTGGAGCACTGGTCCACCGCCCGGATCGCCGAGGTCCGCCCGCTGGTCACCGTCGACGGCACCACCGGCCGCGTCGAGGTGCACATCACCGTCGAGCGCACCGCGAGCGGCGCCGGCCGCCCGCTCACCCTCCGCGCCTCGGCGGCCGGCGCCCGGGCCGAGGCCGTCCTGGACGGCGACAGCGCCGTCCTCGTCCTGGAGGCCGCCGACGTCGCCCGCTGGTGGCCGCGCGGCTACGGCGAACAGCCCCGCTACGACCTCGTCCTCACCCTCACCGACGGCGGCGGCGAGACGGACGGTGGCCCGGACGGCGGCGGCCCGGCCGGCGGCGGCCCGGCCGGCGGGGAGCCGCTCGACACCTGGCAGCGCCGGATCGGCTTCCGCACCGTCGAACTGCACCGCACCCCCGACGCCACCGGCACCCCCTTCACCCTCGCCGTCAACGGCGAGCCGCTGTTCGTCCGCGGCGCCAACTGGATCCCCGACGACACCCTGGTCACCCGGGTCACCCCCGCCCGCTACCGCCACCGCCTCCGGCAGGCCGCCGACGCCAACATCGACCTGATCCGGGTCTGGGGCGGCGGCATCTACGAGCAGGAGGCCTTCTACGAGGCCTGCGACGAACTCGGGCTGCTGGTCTGGCAGGACTTCCCGTTCGCCTGCTCGGCCTACCCCGAGGAGCAGCCGCTGCGCGGCGAGATCGAGGCCGAGGCTCGCGACAACGTGGTCCGCCTGATGCCGCACCCCTCGCTGGTGCTGTGGAACGGCAACAACGAGAACCTCTGGGGCTTCCGCGACTGGGGCTGGGAGGAGGAGCTCAAGGGCGACGCGGCCGGCGCCGACTCCTGGGGCGAGGGCTACTACCTCGGCGTGCTGCCCCGGATCGTCGCCGAACTCGACCCCACCCGCCCGTACGCGGCCGGCAGTCCCTGGTCCGGCAGCTGGGACCACCACCCCAACGACACCGACCACGGCACCCACCACTCCTGGGAGGTCTGGAACCGACAGGACTACGCCGAGTACCGGGCCAGCGTGCCGCGCTTCGTCGCCGAGTTCGGCTGGCAGGCCCCGCCCGCGTACGCCACCCTGCGCCGCGCCCTGCCGCACGAGGAACTCGCCGCCGACTCGCCCGGCATGCTCCACCACCAGAAGGCCGAGGACGGCAACGGCAAACTGAACCGCGGCGTCGCCCGGCACTTCGAACTCCCCACCGGAGCGGCGGGCTTCGACCGCTGGCACTACCTCACCCAGCTGGTCCAGGCCCGCGCGGTCGCCACCGGCATCGAGCACTGGCGCGCCCACTGGCCGCACTGCGCCGGCACCGTCGTCTGGCAGCTCAACGACTGCTGGCCGGTCTCCTCCTGGGCCGCGGTCGACGGCGACGGCCGGCTCAAGCCGCTGCACCACGAACTGCGCCGCCTGTACGCCGACCGGCTGCTCACCCTGCAGCCCGCCGACCGCGACGGCGCCCCCCGGATCGCCCTGGTCAACCAGTCCGCCGAGCCCTGGACCACCGCGCTGCGCCTGCGCCGCCTGGACGCCGACGGCAACGTGCTCGCCGAGACCACCGCCGAACTCACCGCCGCCGCCCGGGCCGTGCACCGGCTGCCCGTCCCGGAGGGCCTGCTGCCCGCCGCGGGCTCCGGCAAGGAGTACCTGGTCGCGGACGCCGACGGCCTGCGCGCCGTGCACTTCCCCGTCCCGGACCGGGCGTTCGCCTACCCGGCGCCGGAGTTCGAACTCGCCGTGGAGGAAGTGGAGGAAGTGGAGGAGGTGGAGGAGGCGGGAGAGGAGACGGAGGGCGGCGCGGTCGACGTGGTCGTCACCGCCCGCACCCTGGTCCGCGACCTGCTGCTGCAGGCCGACCGGATCGACCCGGCCGCGACCGCCGACCGCGGCCTGACCACCCTGCTGCCCGGCGAACGCGCCGTCATCCGGATCCGCGGCCTGGCCGCCACCCCGGACGCCGCCCGGGTCCGGGCGGCCGTCTTCTGCGTCGAACCGTCCTGAACCACCAGGACCGGCCGGTGGGGCGGGCTCCGGTGCCACGGGCCGGAGCTCACCCCACCGGGCCGTCCAGCAGGGCGAGTTGGGCGTCGGTGAGGCGCAGCGCCCCGGCGTCGAGGTTCTCGGCGAGGTGCGCCGGGTCGCGGGTGCCGGGGATGGCCAGGACGTGCGGGCCCCGGTGCAGCGTCCAGGCGAGGCGGACCTGGGCGGGGGTGGCGCCGTGCGCGGCGGCGACGGCGCGGACCCGGGCGTCGCGTTCGGCGGCGGGGGCGGCCTCCCGGGCGAGGCCGGAGATGGCGAAGAACGGCACGAAGGCGATGTCGAGGTCCCGGCACAGTTCCAGCAGGCCGTTCTCGTCGGCGAGCCGGCGGTCGAGGCCGTACGAGTTCTGCACGCACACCACGGGTGCGATCGCCCGGGCCTGGTGGACGTGCTCGGGGCGGGCGTTGGACAGCCCCAGCTCCCGGATCAGCCCGGCCTGCCGGAGTTCGGCGAGCACGCCGAAGTGCTCGCCGACGGACTCCACGTCGGGCCCGTTGCGGCGCAGGTTGACCAGGTCGAGGTGGTCGGTGCCGAGCTGGCGCAGGTTCTCCTCGACCTGGGCGCGCAGCTGGTCGGGCCGGGCCATGGTGTACCACGCGCCGTCGGGGGTGCGGCCGGGGCCGACCTTGGTGGCGACGGTGATCCGGTCGGCGCCCGGCCAGCCGGCCAGCGCCCGGCCGATCAGTCCGTTCGCGGAGCGCAGCGGCGAGAAGTAGAACGCGGCGGTGTCGACGTGGTCGACGCCGTGCTCGAACGCGGTGTGCAGCAGCCGGACGGCGGCGGCCCGGTCGATCGGCGGGCCGTCGGAGTTGCCGTGCATGCCGTTGCCGGTCAGGCGCAGCGCGCCGTAGCCGAGCCGGTTGACGGTCAGGTCGCCGAGGCGCCGGGTGCCTGCGGCCGAGGCGTGCGCGGTCATGGTTCCTCCCCCTGGGGCCGGGCGGTCGTGCGCCGCCGGGTGACGGAGTATCGGCCGGTCGGGGGCGGTGGCGCCAGGGGTGCGGGCGTTGAGCGATCTCACACCGCGGCCGGGAACGGACGGGTGGGCGCGGCGCGTTGGATCGGGTGCACGGGGCGCGGCGGCGAGGGGGCCGGGAACCGCGCGGGGGCGGCGGCCGTTGGCTGCGGGGAGGCGCTCGGCGGGGTGAGTGGGAGCGGCTAGGCTGACCCGGCTGGTTCCTTTGCCTAAATTTTCCTGTGTGCCGTACGACGTGTCGACGGCCTTGTCCTGCCCAGACGGAGGTACTCCGCCTTGCACGTCGACCAATGGTTCAACGACGTCCCACCGGCCCTGGTGTACACACTGATCGGCCTGATCATCGGACTGGAGAGCCTGGGCATTCCGCTGCCCGGCGAGATCGCCCTGGTCACCGCCTCGCTGCTGGCGGCCAACGGCACGGTCAGCCCGTGGGGCGTGGCGATCTGCGCGATCGCGGGCGCGATCATCGGTGACTCGATCGGCTACGCGATCGGGCACAAGGGCGGCAGGCCGCTGTTCGAGAAGCTCGGCCGCAAGTTCCCCAAGCACTTCGGACCCGAGCACCTGGCCAGCGCCGAGGCCCAGTTCCAGCGCTGGGGCATGTGGGCGGTGTTCTTCGGCCGCTTCATCGCCCTGCTGCGGATCTTCGCGGGCCCGCTGGCCGGCACCCTGCGGATGCCGTACTGGAAGTTCCTGACCGCCAACGTGCTCGGCGGCGTGGTCTGGGCCGGCGGTACCACGCTGCTGGTCTACCAGGTCGGCAAGGTCGCCGAGAAGTACCTGCAGGGCGCCTCGTACATCGGCCTCGGCGCGGCCGTGCTGTTCGGCGCCGGATCGGCGCTGCTGCTCAAGCGGAAGGCGAAGAAGTCCCGCGCCGAGCACCCCGAGCAGTCCGGCGGCAAGAGCGGCGAGCCGCTCGCCGAGACCTTCGCCGAGAGCACCGACTGACCCCGGGACCCCCGGTCCGAGGCCGCCGCACCCCCGCCGGGTGCGGCGGCCTCGGCGCGTTCCGGCGCCGGCGCGTTGCGGTGTCGACGTGTTGCGGCGCCGGCGCGTTCCGGACCGGTCCGGAACGGGTAGGGGTCGGCGGATTCGGAGTGATCACGGAATCCGGAGTGGTCACGGAAGTGGGGAGAACGACTGTGCAGGAGAACGACCCGCAGGTGTGGACCGACGTGGACGAGTACGCCGAGGCGCTGCTGATCGGGCCGGACGCGGCGCTGGACGCGGCGGGCGCGGCCGCCGAGGAGGCCGGGCTGCCGCCGATCGCGGTGGCCGCCAACCAGGGCAAGCTGCTGCACCTGCTGGCCCGGATCCAGGGCGCCCGGCGGATCCTGGAGATCGGCACGCTGGCCGGCTACAGCGCGATCTGGCTGGCCCGCGCGCTGCCCGCCGACGGCACCCTGACCACGCTGGAGATCGACCCGGCGCACGCCGCCGTCGCCACCGCCAACCTGGAGCGGGCCGGTCTCGCCGACCGCGCCGAGGTCCGGCTCGGCCCGGCGAGCGACACCCTGGCCGAGCTGGTCGCGCAGGGCGTCGAACCGTACGACTTCTTCTTCGTCGACGCCGACAAGGCCAACATCCCGCACTACGTCGAGTCCGCGCTGGCCCTCGCCCGGCCCGGATCGGTGATCGTGGTCGACAACGTGGTGCGCGAGGGCCGGCTCGCCGACGCCGACAGCACGGACCCGGCGGTGCTCGGCGTGCGGCGGATGCACGAGCTGATCGCGGGCGAGAAGCGGCTGGACGCCACCACCGTGCAGACCGTCGGCAGCCGGGGCCACGACGGCTTCACCCTGATCAGGGTCGTGGAGGGGTAAACCCCCGGAGTCCCGCGGGCCGGTGCCGGGGTGGAAGACTGGGTGCCATGCGCATCGGACTCCTCGGCACCGGCCCCTGGGCGGGCTTCGTGCACGCCCCCGCCCTGGCCGCCCACCCCGACGTCACCTTCGCCGGCCTCTGGGGCCGCCGCCCCGAGGCCGCCGCCGAACTCGCGGCCGTGCACGGCGTCCCCGTCCACCCGACGGTCGACGCCCTGCTCGCCGACGTCGACGCGGTCGCCATCGCCCTCCCGCCGGACGTGCAGGCCGAGTACGCGGCCCGGGCCGCCCAGGCCGGCAAGCACCTGCTGCTGGACAAGCCGATCGCCGCGACCGTCGACGCCGCCCGCGCCGTCGAGGACGCGGCCGCCGCCTCCGGCGTCGCCTCCACCGTCTTCTTCACCACCCGGTTCGGCCCCACCCAGCAGGCCTGGATCGCCGAACAGGCCGCGCGGGAGGGCTGGTTCACCGCCCACTGCCACTGGATCGGCTCGGTCTTCACCACCGACAGCCCGTTCGCCGCGTCCCCCTGGCGCCAGCAGAAGGGCGCGCTCTGGGACGTCGGCCCGCACGCCCTCTCCGTGCTGCTGCCCGTCCTCGGCGAGGTCGAGCGGGTCACCGCCGCGCCCGGCCCCGCCGACACCGTCCACCTGGTGCTGCGCCACCGCGGCGGCGCCTCCAGCACCGTCACACTCAGCCTGACCGCCCCGCCCGCCGCCTCCGCCGGCGGCGCCGCCCTCGAACTGCGCGGCGCGGCGGGCGTCACCACCCTGCCCGAGCGCGACACCGAGGCCGTCGTCGCCTTCGGCCTGATGGTCGACGCCCTGCTGGAGTCGGTCCGCACCGGCGTGCCGCACGCCTGCGACGTCCGCTTCGGCCGGCAGGTGGTCGAGGTGCTGGCCGCCGCCGAGGAGCAGCTGCTGCGCGGCGGAAAGTAGCCCCACCACCGCGGGCTCCGGGCCCGGCCGGGTGGTTCAGGGCCCGGCCGCCGGGCGGCGGTCGGCCGGGCGGCGCGGCGGGATCGGGGTCGCCGGGAAGTCGCGCGGACCCGTCCACAGCGCCGGGACGGCGTCCGCGCGGCGGGCCAGCTCGTAGGCGACCGTCTCGTAGTTGACCCGCCAGCCGCGGAAGTGCGGCCAGGCCTCGGCGACCGTCCGCTCCAGGCCCATCCCGGCCGAGGTGACCAGCTCCGCCGCCGCGTCGAACTCCTCGTAGCTCAGCCGGATCGGCCCGTCCGGGTCCGGATCCGGGTCGAACGGGATCCGCAGCGCCGTCGCGATGTCGCGCAGCGCGGTGAACGCGGCGCGCAGCATCAGCCGGGCCTCCGGCGGGGCCGAGCGCGGGTTCAGCGCGAGCTGCATCGCGGCGGCGTCCATCACCGCGATCAGGCCCACCACCCAGCTGCGGTACGGCTGCGGGGAGCGGAACGAGATCAGCACCGGGTAGTTGGAGTGCCCCTCGCCGAGGTCCGCCGCCAGCCGCTCCCAGGCCCGGTACAGATCCGGCAGCTCGCTCTCGGTGCGCACCAGCGCCTGCCGGGCCAGCAGTTCCGGCCCCCAGGCCGGCTCGCCCGCCCGGGACTGCAGCAGCGTCACCTCCAGCTCCCGCCGGTTGTACGCCCCGTACAGCGTCGGCAGGTAGGCGATCAGCAGCGCGATGATCAGCGGGCCGTTGGCCGCCGCCAGGAAGTCGATCACCGACAGGTGCAGCCGGTCGCCGCTGGCGAAACCCAGCGTGAACAGGCTCGACCCGGCCTCCCGGAACGCCACCCGCCAGCCCAGGTCGGACGTCCCGCGCAGCAGCAGGGTGTACGCGAACAGCGTCGACAGCAGCCAGCAGCCCAGCATGCCGAGCAGGATCAGCGGCGCCAGCCAGGTCTGCGCCCGGTCGATCGCCCGGTAGCCGCCGAACGGCGCCGCGACCGTCCGCACCACCCGGCGCAGCACCGACCACAGCCGGATCACCAGCGCCGAGTACAGGCCGCGCGGCACCACCAGGGTCCGCAGGATGCTCGCGGCCGTGGCCAGCAGCAGGGCGGCCCCGGCCAGCGTGCAGATCATTCTCATGCGGTCATTCTGACGTCCGGGCCGCCGGGCCCCAGCCCGCCGGTCGGGTCCCGGTCGCTCCCGGCTCCTCACCGGGCGGCCCGGCTTGTAGGCTCGCAGGTGACAGCTCCGAACGTCGAAGGGGGACCGGTGCGCGCCCGTCGGTTGATAACTGTGCTCTCCGGAGTCGTCGCCCTGAGCGGCCCGACGCTGGCGTACGCCCGTGGCGGCGGCGGCAGCCACGGGTTCGGCGGCGGCGGCTCCCACGGCGGCGGCTCCCACCACTCGGGCGGCGGCGGCTTCGTCTTCTTCGGCGGTGGAGGTGGCGGTGGCGGCGGCGGTCTGATCCCGCTGCTGGTGGTGCTGGCCGTCCTGCTGCTGGTCCTGTGGGTCGTGTACCGCCGGCGGAAGGCCAAGCGGGCGGCCGGTCTGAACACGGTGTCGGACCGCACCGCGCACCGCGCGGACGAGCAGGCGCGCGAGCGCGCCGCCCAGGTCGGGGCCCGGGTCGACGCGATCGCCGACACGGACGCCACCTTCGACCGCGCCGCGCTCGAACAGCGGGCCGGCTGGCTCTACACCACCGCGCAGCAGGCCTGGACCCGGCAGGACCACGACACGCTGCGGCGGATCCTCTCCCCGGTGCTCTACGGCAAGTGGGCCGACGAGCTGCGCGACTACGCCTCGCGCGGCGAGGTCAACGTGGTGGAGATCGTCTCCGGCCCGGCGGTCGAACTGGTCGGCGTGGCGAACCGCGCGGGCGAGGTGAACGACACCGTCACCTTCCGGATCACCGCCACGCTCAACGACTACGTCCGCCGCGACCACGCCCCGGACGTGGCGCGCAAGGACGGCTCGACCCGCCCGGTCGAGTACTGGACGCTGCGCAAGGACCAGGCCGGGGAGTGGATCGTCTCCTCGGTGGAGCAGGCGGCGGAGGGTGCGCACCACCTGACCGACGCCCTGGAGACCGACACCTGGGACCAGAAGGAGATCGCCCGCGAGGCCGTGCTGGAGGTGGCCGGGAAGACCGCGGTCCAGGGCGCGGGCGACATCCTGGCGCTCACCAACGTCTCCTGGAGCGAGGACGCCGACGCCGCCGCCGGCGACCTGAGCGTGCTCGACGGCCGGTTCGACCGGGCGGTCCTGGAGGTCGCCGTCGAACGCTTCGTCGAAGAGTGGATCATGAACGACGGCAGCCTCGACTTCACGTCCGTGCGCACCCCCGACCGGACCGTCCTGCGCCAGGCCGTCGTCAAGTCCGTCACGGTGCGCTCGCTGCTCGCCCGCGACCCGATCGCCTTCCGGGTCGCGACCGACGTGGAGGGCGTCTACTACGAGGTCGACCGGCACACCGAACAGGTGCTGCGCGGCGACGCCCACCGGCGCCGGCCGGTCACCCTGGTGTTCGACCTCCGGCTGGACGACGCGTCGACCGGCACCTGGACCGTGATCGCCACCGACGTGCAGCAGGCGGCGCCCGCCCCGGGGCGGACCTCCTGAGACCCGGGGCGGGACGCCTCGGACCCGGGGCGGGCCTCCTGGAGCCCGGCAAGCGGCTCAGTCGATGTGCAGCGTCGTGACGGTGCCGTAGTTCCTGGTGAGGGCCTCGTTCTTGCCGAAGGAGTGGCGGTAGAGCGAGCCGTCGCCGGGCTCGTACTCGAAGTAGCCGGCGTTGTTGCCGCTGCTGAAGCTCGTCACCGACGACTGGTCGATCCAGATGTCGCCGGCGTTCGCGAAGCAGCGCCGGAAGCCGGTGCCGTTGTCGTTGGTGACGCCGAGGGTGAAGTAGTCGCCGACGAACAGGCATTCGGCGAAGTTGACCTCGTTGGTGGCGTGGGCGGGCACGGCGCCGGCGGTCAGGGCCAGCGCGGCGGCTCCCGCGGCCACCGCGATCCGTCGTTTCAGCATGACGCAGACTCCCTGGGGCGTGGGGTGGGACGCGCATCGAACGGTACGGATGCTAACAAGACGTGCTCGCGCGGGCACGGGGAGTGACGGGGGCCGGGGCGGGTCCTAGTCCGCCGGGCGGGTGCGCAGGCGGCCGCGGGCGGCCAGCCGGTCGAGGCGGTGCTGTTCGGCGGCGGCCCAGCGGCCGGCCCGTTCGGGGGTGAGCGAGGTGCCGTGGCCGACGTGCAGCCGGGTCGGGGCGAGGGCCAGCATCGCGCGCAGGCTGGCCAGGTTGGCCCGGCGGTCGTCGTGGAACGGCGGGTTGGCGGGGCGGCCGGGCAGCAGGCCCAGGAAGGAGTTGGCGATCAGGTCGCCCGCGACCAGCTCGCCGTCGCCGGTCAGCACCGACACCGCGCCCGCCGTGTGCCCGGGCGTCGGCACGATCCGCGCGTCCACGCCGAACTCGGCCAGCTCGGTCGCCCCCGTCACCAGCACGTCCGGCGTGAACGGGTCGACCGGCACGTGCAGGGCCCGGGTGCGCGCCATCAGCCGCCCCATCGGCCCGGTCGGCAGGTACGGCTGCCGCACCCGGCCGGTGCGGTACGGCAGCAGGTCGGCGGCGTGCGCGGCGATCGGCGCGCCGGTCAGGCGGCGCAGCTCGGCGGCGGCGCCGAAGTGGTCGAGGTGCCCGTGGGTGACCACGATCAGCGCCAGCTCGGCCGGGTCGACGCCGTGCGCGGCCAGCAGCCCGGCGACCCGCGGGGCGCTGCCGGGCGTCCCGGTGTCCACCAGGACGGGGCGGCGGCCCTTCAGCAGGTAGGTGTTGACGGCGCGCCGGCCCAGCACGGGCATCCGGACGACTGCGGTACGGGACATGCGTGCACTCCTGAGCGGTGTGGTGGATTCCGGTTATCGGACGAAGCGGGGCGCGGGGACGCGCGGCGGACGGACGTGACGGACGTGACGGACGTGACGGGCGTGACGGGTCAGCGGGCGGACGGGTGCGGGCGGAAGCGGCGGCGGTACTCGGCCGGCGTACTGCCGGTGCGGCGGCGGAACGCCCGGTGCAGGGTCTCCACCGTGCCCAGGCCGCAGGCGGCCGCCACCTCCGGCAGCGGGCGGGAGCCGTCCTCCAGCAGCCGGCGGGCCGCCTCCACCCGCAGCTCTTCCAGGAACCCGGCCGGGGTGCGCCCCGTGCAGGTCCGGAACACCCGGCCGAAGTGGCGCACGCTCAGGTGCATCCGCTCGGCCATCGCCTCCAGCGGGATCGGCCGGTGCAGGTTCTCCGCGAGCCAGCGGCACAACTCGTCGACCCGGTCGTCCTCGGTGCCCTCCTGCATGGCCAGCGGGACGCTGAACTGCCGCTGCCCGCCCGGCCGTTTGACGTACATCACCATCGCCCGGGCGGTCTCCAGCGCGGCCCGCGGGCCCAGGTCCTCGGCGACCAGGGCGAGCGCCAGGTCCAGCGCGGCGGTCACTCCCGCGCAGGTCCAGACCCGGCCCGCGCGGATGAAGATCGGATCCGGGTCGACCGCGACCTCCGGGTGCTCGGCCGCCAGCTGACCGGCCGTCAGCCAGTGCGTGGTGGCCGGCAGGCCGGCCAGCAGCCCCGCCGCCGCCAGCACGTGCACCCCCGCGCAGACCCCGCCCAGCCGCCGCGCGGACGGCGCCGCCCCCGCCAGCCAGCCCACCAGCTCCGGCGGGACGACGGCGCGCACCCGCCCGTCCCCGTCCCCCTCGCCGTCCGCCATCGCCCCCGCGACCAGCAGCGTGTCGACGCCCGGACCGACCTCGTCCAGCGCCAGGTCCGCGACCAGCCGCACCCCCGCCGCCGTCACCAGCGGCCCGGCCTCGGGCGCCGCGACCAGCACCCGGTAGCCGGGCGCGCCCGGGCCGGCCAGCCGGGACGCGACCGAGAACACCTCGGCCGGGCCGGTGACCTCCAGCAGCTCGACCCCGGGGAAGGCGGCGATGACGACGGTGCGGGTACGCGGTTCGGACACGGCAGTGATCCTCCCGGCGGCGCCCCCGCGACCACAAGGACGGGTCTCTGACGGATCGGGACACCCCCGCGTGCCACCATCGACACCGACCGCCGCCGACCGACCGCCGCCCGCCCGCCGACCGTCTCGCCGTCCCCCGCCGTCCGCCGAACAGAGGACCGAACCCGCCCGTGCCGTCCGCGCCCGAGATCCGCATCGACACCCCCGGCTCCTTCGCCCGGGCCGTCTTCCACGAACGCCACCCCGTCCTGATCGACCGCCTCCTGGACGCCCTCCCGTACGGCCCGGCGCAGCGCGCGGCCCTGCGGCGGCTGCTCGCCGACAGCACCGGCGGCGCCCTGCTGGAGCCGCCCGGCCCCGACGCCCCCGACGCGGCGCGGTGGCGGGAGTGGGGCGCGCCCTGGTGGGGGCGCAGCTGGGACGAGGCGCCGTTCCTGTGGGCGGAGAGCCACTTCTACCGCCGACTCCTGGACGCCACCGGCTACTTCCGCGACGGCGACGCCTGGCAGGGCGTCGACCCGTTCGCCCCGTTCAAGGCCGCCGAACTCGCCGGACCGGCCGTCGACGGCGAACTCGCCGCCCTCGACACCCACCCGCCCACGCGGGACGCGCTGCTCGCCGCCGCGCTCTGGGGCAACCGCGCCGACCTGAGCTTCCAACTCACCGCCGAGGAGGCCGACGGCGCCCCGGGCCTGGTCGCCGACGACGGCCCCGCCCTGTGGGACCACCTCGACCGCGCCCCGGGCGGCCGGGTCGCCGTCATCGCCGACAACGCCGGCCGCGAACTCCTGCCCGACCTCGTCCTGATCGATCACCTGCTCGGCACCGGCCTCGCCGGACACGCCGCGCTGTACGTCAAACCCCAGCCGTACTTCGTCTCCGACGCCACCACCGCCGACACCCTCGCCGCCCTCACCCGCCTGCGCACCGCCCCCGGCCCCGCCGCCGCGGCCACCGGCGAGCGCCTGTGGCGGGCGCTCGGCGACGGCACCCTGACCGTGCGCACCCACCCGTTCTTCTGCGCCCCGCTGCCCTACCGGGAGATGCCCGCCGACCTGTGCCGGGAACTCGCCGGTGCCACCCTGACCGTCCTCAAGGGCGACCTCAACTACCGCCGCCTGGTCGGCGACCGCCACTGGCCCGCCACCACCCCGTTCGCCCCGCTCACCGCGCACTTCCCCACTCCCGTGGCTGCCCTGCGCACCCTCAAGTCGGACGTGGTCACCGGCCTCGCCCCGGCCGCCCTCGCCCGCCTCGACGCCACCGGAACACCCTGGCGGACCAGCGGCCGGCACGCCCTCGTCCAACTGGCCGTCCCGCCGGACGCGGCGCCGTAGCCCGGCGGCCCGGTGAGCGGGGTGCTCCAACGCCGCGCCGGGCGACAGCCGGATGCGGATGCGAGGAACGCGGTCGTGGGGGGGGGGGGGGGGGGGCGCGGGGGGGGGGCCGGGGGGGGGGCCCGGGCCACGACGGTTCCGTCCGAGGGGTCAGACGCCGG
The DNA here is from genome assembly GCF_055562955.1 of Kitasatospora sp. NPDC015121. Lineage (NCBI taxonomy): Bacteria > Bacillati > Actinomycetota > Actinomycetes > Kitasatosporales > Streptomycetaceae > Kitasatospora > Kitasatospora sp. NPDC015121. Next base: position 259,664 of record NZ_JBVHEH010000009.1, on the reverse strand, counting down.
TGCGGCCGTCCAGGAGTTCGCGCAGGATGTCGAGGTGGCCGTTGTGGCGGGCGGTCTCCTCGACCAGGTGCAGCAGGATCCACCGCAGGTCGACGTGGCGGCCGTCGCGGATGGGCCGCTGCGCCGTGTCGTCCAGGCCGTGGGCGGCGACCAGTTCGCGGTAACGGGCGCTCTGCTCCTCGTACTCGGCGAGGAGTCGCGGCAGCGGCACGTCGACCGCCGTGCGCATCTCCGGGTCCGGGTCGTCGTCGGTGGCGTCCACCAGCGGGCCCTCCGGCTCCCCGCCGAGGAAGACCACCTGCAGCCAGTGGTGCTCCACCCAGCGCAGGTGGCTGATCAGCCCGCAGGCCGTCATCAGCGGGGAGCCGGGCAGCGGCGAGCGGCGGGCGTCCTCGGCGGACAGACCCTCGCACTTGGCGACCGCGGTGGCCCGGGCGTAGTCGAGGAAGGTGGTCAGTTGGGTGCGCTCGTCCCAGGAGGGCGGCGTGTCGGTTCGCTCAGTCATCGGGCGCCAGTCTGCCGGAGGGCCGACCGGGCGTCGACCGGATTACCGCCCCGCGCGGCGCAGCAGCGCGGCCGTCTCGGCGCGGCGGGCCCAGGCGACCACCGCCAGCGGCACCATGAACAGGAACGGGGTGCCCGCGTTCTCACCGTGCATCGCGGTCAGCTGGACGGCGAACGCGCACAGCAGGAACGCGATCAGCGCCGTCGCGGCGGGACCGGCTAGCCGGGGCAGCAACAGGCCGACCGCACCGGCGAGTTCGACCGCACCGGTCAGGTACATGAACCAGTCGCCCGCGCCGATCGCGTCGAAGACCACGGTCGCGTCGGGCAGCGCGAGCAGCTTGGGCAGCGCGCTGGCCAGCGCGAAGAACAGCGCCATCACCACCCGCAGCGTCCAGACCGTCCGGAGGAGGGCCTTGCCGGACTTCGCGGTGGTGGCGGCGGGAGTGGTGGGGGTGGTGGCGGTGGTCATTTCGGTGGTCTCCCTGGGGGTCGTGGTCGCTCTCACCGGGTTCGACGGGGGCCGCCGCGCGAACTCATCGGTCCGCGCCGGAAAACTTCCGCGGGCCGCCCGGACGGGCCGGCCGCACGCCTTCGCAGCGGGTTCCGACCCGGGCCGGCCGGAGAGGTGGAAAAATGCCCGGGGAGATCCGGCCGGACGAGTGGGAAGAGCGGATTCGCCGGGATACCGGACGAGTTGACGACGGAGGAGGGGGAGCGGCGATGGCACTTCCGGAGGGCATGACGGTACGGCCCGCGGGACCGGCGGACGCGGCGGCGGTCTGTGCGCTGCTGAACCAGGTGGACGAGATCGAGATCGGCCGGGCCGAGACCGAACTCGACGAGGTGAGCGAGGAGTTGGCCCGTCCCGGGGTGGACCTCGACCGGGACTCCTGGCTGCTGCACGACGCGGACGGGCGACTGGTCGGCTACGGGCTGGTCCGGGACCGCTCCGGCGGCGAGCGGATCGACCTCGACCAGTACCTGCTGCCCGGCCAACTCGCCGGCGGCCTGCACCTGTTCGACCTGATGGAGGCCCGCGCCGCCGAACTCGCCCGCCACAACGGCGCCGAGCAGGCCGTGCTGCACCTGCTGCTCAACACCGAACCCACCACCGACACCGACGCGATACGCGCCCGGGGCTGGCGGCTGGCCCGCCGCCACCACGTGCTGACCCGCCCGGTCGACCCGACGACCGACCCGCTGCCCGAGCCGCCCGCGGGCGTCCGACTGCGCGACTGCACCGAGGAGCCCGACCGGCGGATCGCGCACGGGCTGCTGCAGCGGACCTTCGCCGACCACTACGACTTCAAGCCCCGCGGGTACGAGCAGTGGCTCGCCGACATCAACGCCGACGCGGTCGACTGGTCCCGGGTCTGGGTCGCCGAACTCGACGGCCAGGGCGACGTCGCCGTACTACGCACCAGCGCCCGGCTCCCCAGCCAGGCCTGGGCGTTCAACATCGGCGTGCTCCCCGCGGCCCGCGGCCGCGGCCTCGGCGGCTACCTGCTGCGGCACTTCTTCGCGGTCTACGCCGCCGACGGCGTCCCCACCGTCGGCCTCGGCGTCGACACCGGCAACCCGACCGGCGCGCCCGAGCTGTACCGCAAGCACGGCATGACGGTCGACTTCGCCGTCGACACCTGGCAGCTGACGCTGCCCACCACCGCCTGACCCCGCTCCGACGAGTCTGCGCAGGTCGGACGGTCTGCGCAGATCGTGGAGTTCCGACAGCTCTTGTCGGGGCCTCCCCCCGCTGCTCCTCGGCCGGCTCCGCCCGGCCCTGCGGGCGCTGCTCGGCCGCGACCACGCGCGGGTGCTGCCCGGGTCGGGGATCGCCCTCGGGTGGCCGGGATCCGAGGAGCCCCGGGAGTTCCGGAGCGTGCTGGTGGGGGCCCGGCCGAGGTCGCCCTCGGCTTCGCGTTCTTCGGCGCCCGGCACCGGGCCCGGCGGAGTACCGGCTGCTGCCGGGGGAGGGGTTCGGCGAGGTCCGGTCGGGCGCGGCGCGGGTCGCTCGGCGAGGGCGTCAGCGCGCTGACCGTTCGGGACGGCGAGGCGCTGCCGCCCCCGCTTCCCCGCCCCCGGGTCCGCCGTCGGGGGTCAGGCGTACACCCGGGCCTGTAGGCGGTAGAGCTCCGCGTACGTGCCGCCCGCCGCGAGCAGGTCCCGGTGGGTGCCCGCTTGAGCGACGCGGCCGTGCTCCAGGACGAGGATCAGGTCGGCCATCCGCACGGTGGAGAAGCGGTGCGAGACCAGCACGCTGACCGCGCCGGTGCGGGCGCGGGAGTCGGCGACCAGGCGGGCGAACCGTTCGAACAGGGCCTGTTCGGCGGCGGCGTCCAGGGCCGAGGCCGGCTCGTCCAGGACCAGCAGCAGCGGGTCGCGGCGCAGCAGGGCGCGGGCCAGGCCGAGCTTCTGCCACTGGCCGCCGGAGAGGTCGACGCCGTCGCCGTAGCCGCGTCCGATCAGGCCGTCCAGGCCACCGGGGACGGCGGCGGCCACCGGGGCGGCTTCGGCGGCGGTCAGGGCGGCGGTCAGGGCGGCGTCGTCGTCGAGCCGTTCGAGGTCGCCGATGCCGGTGTTGTCGCGCAGGCGCAGTTCGAGGCGGGCGAAGTCCTGGAACAGGGTGGCGACCCGGTGCTGCCAGTCCGCGGGGTCGGTGGCGGCCAGGTCGACGCCGTCGACCAGGATCCGTCCGCTGGTGGGCCGGTAGAGGCCGCAGAGCAGCTTGATCAGGGTGCTCTTGCCGGCGCCGTTCTCGCCGACCACGGCGAGCGCGGTGCCGGCCGGGATGTCGAGCGTGACCTCGTCGAGGACGCGCCGGTCGCTGCCCGGGTACTGGAAGCCGACGCCTTCGAGCCGGATCCCGCGGGCCAGCACGAGCGGAGCCGACGCGCCGTCAGACTGCTTGTTCGGTACGGGAGTCGACGGCTCCAGGGTGTTCAGCCGGTGCGCGGTGCGGCCGGCGTCCTGCAGGACGGTGAGCAGCTGGATCGCGGTGCCCACCTGGAGCGAGAGCTGCGCGGCGAGGGTGATCACCAGGATGACGTCGCCGAGCGGCGAGACGCCGTGCTGAGTCTGCCGGACCACCTGCCAGATCGCGGCCGCGTAGCCGAGCGCGAAGCAGAGCTGGCCGCCCGCGCGCAGGGCGGCGGCGCGGGCCTGCGCGCGGCCGAGCAGCCGACCGGCGGCGCGCCACTCGTGGTGGTGGCGGGCCAGCAGGAACGGCGCGGCGCCGGAGAGCCGGGCCTCCTTGGCGGTGGCGTGGCCGGTGGCGACGTCCAGCAGGTGGCGGCCGAGGCGCTGGTGCGGGGCGCCGGCCTCCTTCGCGGCGTCCAGCAGGCGCTGGGCCCGGTTGCCCGCCAGGACGGGGACGGTACCGAGCAGCGGGAGCAGCAGCAGCCACGGGTCGAGGAGGCCGAGCAGGGCTGCCGTCAGGCCCAACTGGATTGCCAGACCGCCGAGTTGAAGGGCCGCTTCGAGGGCGGCCCTGGTCCGCGGCAGGTCGTCGCGGACGAGCGCGAGGGTGTCGGCGAACCGGGGGGTGTCCAGTTCCTCCAGGCCGGGCGCGCCGTGGGCGAGCGCGACCAGCCGGTTCTGCAGCTCGACCTCGCCGAGGTCGCCGAGCTCGAAGTAGGCGAGGTGCGCGAAGTGGCCCATCAGCAGTTCGAGCACCAGCAGCACGGCGGCGGCCAGCCCGAGCAGCACCGCGTCCCCGGCGTGCCCGGCCAGGGTCTCGGTGGTCAGCCCCTTGAGGCACAGCGCGATCAGCGGCGTGGCGAGGCAGCCGGCCGCCACCATCGCGGCGGCCCGCAGCAGCCGGCGCGGGTCGCACCGCCAGGCGAGGACCAGCAGGTGGCGCAGGGCCGGGACGAGGTCGGTCACCGCAGGGCTCCCTCGGCGGACGGGACGTGGCCGGAGTCGGCTTCGGTGTCGGGTGGGACTTGGGCGTCGGCGTCGGCGTCGGCGTCGGCGGTGAAGCGTTCGGCCTGGGCGCGGAACAGGCGGGCGTACTCGCCGTCCAGGGCGAGCAGTTCACGGTGGGTGCCGGACTCGGCGACCCGGCCGTCGGCGAGGACGACGATGTGGTCGGCGCGCCGGATGCTGGAGAAGCGGTGCGCAATGATGACGCTGGTGACGCCCCGGGTGATGTCGAGGAAGCGGTCGAAGAACGCGGCCTCGGCGCGGACGTCGAGCTGCGCGGTGGGCTCGTCCAGGACGAGCAGCGAGGCGCCGTCGGCGAGCGCCAGCATGGCCCGGGCCAGGGCGACCCGCTGCCACTGGCCGCCGGACAGGTCGCTGCCGCCCCGGTAGTGCGAGCTGAGCACGGTGTCCAGGCCGTCCGGCAGCGCGTCGAGCACGTCCAGCACGCCGGCCCGGTCGGCGGCGGCCCGCAGGGCCTTGCGGTCGGCCAGCAGGGCGGGGCGGCCGAGCGCGATGTTCTCGGCGGCGCTGAGTTCGTAGCGGGCGAAGTCCTGGAAGATGACGGCGATCTCGCGGTGCCAGTCGGTCACCGGACGGTCGGCCAGGTCGGCGCCGTCGACGGTGATCCGGCCGGCGGTGGGTTCGCGCAGCCGGGCGAGCAGCCGCACCACGGTGGTCTTGCCCGCGCCGTTGAGGCCGACCACGGCGGTGGAGCGGCCGGGCGGCAGCTCCAGGTCGAGGTGGTGCAGCACGTCGGGGCCGTCGGGGCGGTAGCGGAAGGAGACGTCCTCCAACCGGATCGTCCCCGCGGTCGGCTTCCCGGCGGTCGGCTTCCCGGCGGTTGGCGTCTCGACGGACGGCGGTGCGGTGGCGGGTGCGGCGGTCGGGCGCCGTTCGAGGGTGCGCAGGGCGTCCTCGGCGGTGAGGCCGTACAGGGTCTGCATGTCGCTCTCGGGGAAGAACACGCCGAACCGCATCGGCACCAGCACGGCCTGCAGGGCGGCGGAGAGCTGGAGCAGCGTCAGGGTGTGCGCGGCACCGCCGCGGGCGAGCAGGGCGAGGGCCGCGCCGCCGCCGAGCAGGCCGACCGCGGCCAGGCCGAGGAAGGGGCGGAACAGCAGGCGCCGGCGGGTGGCCCAGAGCGGTTCGAGGTAGCGGCGGGCCTCCGTGCCGTGCCGTTCGCGCAGCCAGGGGACCAGGCCGAGCATCCGGGCCTCCTTGGCGATGCCGGTGCCGGTGGCGGCCTTGCGCAGGTACGCCAGGCGTCGGCGGCGACCGGTCATGGCGGCGCGGGCCGCGCCGAAGCGGCTCAGCGCGCCGCGCTGCCCGGCCCGGATGACCAGGGCGGCGGCGGTCACCAGCAGGGCCGGGAGCCAGCCCAGGGCGACACCCACCACGGCTGCCGCGCCCAGCAGTTGGGCGTAGCGGGCGAGCAGCGCCAGGGTGCCGGCAGCGGCCTCGCCCGGGGTGGGCGAGAGCCGGTCGAAGCCGCCCCGGGCCTCCGCGAACAGGTCGAGGACGTCCTGCTCCTCCAGCTCGGCGGCGTCCAGGCGTTGCAGCGCGCAGGCCATCAGGTCGGCGATCCGGGTGCCGTCGACCCGGCGGGCCACCGCCTCGCCGACCAGGGCCTGGAACGGGGCGAGCGCCTGCTGCAGGACGAACGCGGCGGCGGCGACCAGCAGCGCGGCGGTGGGCGCCGCACCGCCGGTGCGGGCGGCGGGCAGCGCGGCGATCAGCCGGCTGGTGGCGGCGATGAAGCCGATCGGCAGCAGGCCGACCGCCAGGTGCAGCGCGGCCGCCCCGACGAGCAGGGGCAGGGGCAGCAGGCGCAGCAGCCGGACGGCGGCCAGCCGGTGCCGGACTCGGCGCAGCAGCCTTTCCCGCCAGGGGAGTTCGGGTGGGGGAGCGGAAGAGGGCACGGGCGGGTGCCTCCGGGTTTCGGTGGGCCGCGTCGGGCGGCGCGGGCAGGCCCGGCGGGCCGCGGGACGGGCGGCACGGGGGAGCGGAAGGGTGCCGGCGGTCGGGACGTCGATGTCACCGGGAGGCACGAGCCCCAGAGTCTGCTGCAGTCCGTCAAGTCCAGTCAAGAATTCACCTGATGGACATTCAGTGTTGGTTGCGGGGAAGGTCAAGCGCGGGACAAAAGCCCGCGTCTGGTCTAGACATTTGATCGACTTCGGGGCTAGCGTCCTGTCCCGATCGAGACCGGCAGGACATTGCCCGGCCTCGTCCTCCATGCGCTCGACGGGGGTTGGCGCGTGTTCCCGGGCTGCGGCAGGCCCGCTGCCGGGAGAGACGTTCCGACGTGCCGCCGCGCCCATCAGGCCGGCCGGGCCGGAACACGTCCCCCGGTCGCACGCCCCGTTTCCGCCCGGCCGTCGCCCGCTTCCCCGCCGACGGCCCTCGTCCGCGCGCCGCCCCAACCCGGCGCGTACCGGAGAGGAACCCGCTGCTGTGGAGAACCCCGACACCCGTACGGTGACCTACCGGGCGGCCAGGACCGGCACCGCACCCATGACCTGGGGGCAGCGCGCGATCTGGAAGTCGATCCGCTGGCTGGACGACGCCGCCCACTACTTCAACATCCGCCGGACCGCCGAACTGCCCCCGGGCACCGACCTGCCGGGGGTCGACGCCGCCCTCACCGCCCTGCTGGAACGGCACGAGGCGCTGCGCACCACCTTCCACGAGGGCGCCGACGGCTGGCGCCAGCACCTCGACGCCGCCGGCACCCTGCACTACCCCGTGGTCGACGCCGCCCCCGGCACCGCCGCGGACACCGCCGACGCCCTCGCCGCCGAACTCGTCGCCCGGACGTTCCGGCACACCGAGGAGATCCCGTTCCGCTGCGCCCTGGTGCTCGACGACGGCCGCCCCGCCCGCCTGGTGCTGGTCTTCTCCCACCTCGGCGTCGACTTCTGGGCGGTACGCGAACTGGAGCGCGACCTGCGGGAGTTGCTGGCCGGAACGGCCGGACCCGCCCCCGACTGGCAGCCGTTCGACCAGGCCCGCCACGAGCAGGAGGGCGAGGGCGCCCGGCGCGGCGCCGCCGCCGTCGAACACTGGCGGCGCACCCTGGAGCGGATCCCGCCCGCCCTGTTCCCCCCGGTCGACGACCAGGGACGCCCCGAGCGCTTCGTCCGCCTCGGCATGGACTCCCCGGCCGCCGCGATCGCCGCCACCGCGATCGCCGAACGCTGCCAGGTCTCCACCGGCACCGTGCTGCTCGCCGCCACCGCCGCCGTGCTCGGCGCCTGGACCGGCCACCCCACCGTCCCGCTCCAGCTGATCGCCGTGAACCGGCACGACGACCGCGCCCGCCGACTGGTCGCCGCGATGGCCGAGAACGCCCTGTTCTCCCTCGACGTCGGCACCGGCACCTTCGACCAGGCCGTCAAGCGCGCGTTCCTGGCGGGCATGAACGCCTACCGGCACGCCCACTACGACCCGATCGCCGTCGACGAGGTACTCGACGCGGCCAGGGAACGCAACGGCGGCGTGCTGCAGCTCGGACACTTCTTCAACGACAAGCGGATGCACGACCGCTGGGAGGACCTGCCGGACGTCCCCGCCACGCCCGAGGCACTGGCGCCGCTCACCGAGAAGACCCGGACCTTCCACGTCGGCTCCTGGGACCGGCAGGACGCGCTGTTCTTCGTCCACACCACCTACGCCCCCGACACCGCCCTGCTCTACCTGATGGCCGACACCGAACTGATCCCCCGCCCGGACGTCGAACGGGTGCTGCGGGCCTTCGAGACCCTGCTGGTGGCCGGCGCCGCCGAGCCCGTCGAGCTCGCCGCCCTCACCTTCGACCGCTGAACCCGCCGAGCCCGGCCCCGCGCCGCCGAGCCCCGTACCGCCCCGCGCCGCCGAGCCCCGTACCGCCGAGCCCCGTACCGCTGAGGAGAACCACCGCCATGACCACCGCCGCCCCCGTCTGGGACGACGAAGTCGCCGCCGCCGTCACCCGGTTGACCGCCGCCGCCGAGGACGAGTACTACAACCCCTACCAGACCTTCGACTGGCCCGAGCGCATCCCCGAGGGCGCGTTGTGGCTGAGCGAGGACCTGATCAGCGTCCACGGCACCGCCGCCGCCGCCGAGTTGAGCCGCGAGCAGTACCTGGCGCTGTCCAAGTGGGAGAGCATCAACTTCTACAGCCTCAACGTGCACGGCATCCGCGAGCTGATGCAGGAGGTCGTCCGGCGGATCCACGCCCCCGGCTACGAGATCCCCACCCCGTTCTTCCACCACTTCCTCGGCGAGGAGAACGAACACATGTGGTTCTTCGCCGAGTTCTGCCTGCGCTACGGCGGACGGCTGTTCCCCGACCGGTCGATGGCCTTCCCCGCCGAGAAGCACTCCGCGCGGCTCGACAACTTCGTGGTGTTCAGCCGGATCCTGATCTTCGAGCAGATCGTCGACCACTTCAACAGCAAGATGGCCGCCGACCCCGCGCTGCCCGAGACCATCCGCGCCATCAACCGCGTCCACCACCAGGACGAGTCCCGGCACATCGCCTTCGGCGCCCAACTGGTGCGGGCCCTCTGGCAGCGCCTGGTCGAGGCCGGCGACGAGCGGGAGACCGCGCACGGCCGGCAGTACGTCGAGAAGTACGTCCAGTCCTCGATCCAGCAGCTGTACAGCGTCGACGCCTACCGCGAGGCCGGCATCCCCGACCCGCTGGCCTTCCGCGCCCGGGTCGTCGCCGACCCCGCCCGGCAGGCCGTGCACGCCGCCATCACCGCCCGCACCACCGCGTTCTACCGCCGCATCGGCGTGCTCGGCACCTCCGCCTGACCACCCGACCACGCCCCGAACCGCGCCACCACCAAGGGACCCGCATGAGCGAGCACACCGTATCCCTCCCCCCGCTGCGCGAACCCGGGCCCGGCCTGGTCGTCCTCGACCCGGCCCGCGCCGCGCTGCTGACCGAACTCGACGCCCTGTTCACCGGCCTCGCCGACCGGCTGCACGCCCCCGCCGTGATCGGGCCGCCGCTGCTGCCCGCCGAAGGGCTCGCCAAGCTCGACTACTTCCGCAACTTCCCGCACCTCGGCGTCGCCGCCGCCCGCTACCAGGGCGACAGCCTGGACGCCCTCGCCACCGGCCAGGACCCCGCCGAGCAGCCCGTCCACCCCACCGGCTACCTGCTGCCCTCCGCCACCTGCTACGGCCTGCTGCTCTCGCTGGCCGGCGCCGAGGTCGGCGACGGCCAGCGCGTCACCGCCATCGGCCGCTGCTTCCGCAACGAGGACCACTACGACGGGCTGCGCCGCCTGTGGGGCTTCCACATGCGCGAGGTCCTCTACCTGGGCACCGCCGACGGCGTGCGCGAACACCTCTCCCGCTCCAAGGAGTTCATCCTCGAACTGGCCGCCGCCCTCGGCGTCGCGCTCGACTATCAGCCGGCCAACGACCCGTTCTACGACCGCACCGGCTCGCGCGCCAAACTGATGGCCCTCGACCCGGTCAAGTACGAGTTCCTCGCCGTCGACGGCACCGCCATCGCCTCCGTCAACCGGCACCGCAACTTCTTCGGCGACCGCCTCGGCATCACCTCCGCCGGCCAGGCCGCGCACAGCGGCTGCACCGCGTTCGGCGCCGAACGCTGGGTGCACGCCGCGATCCTCACCCACGGCAGCGCCGACGCCGCGCTCGCCCGCGTCCGCGAGGTGCGCGATGCCCGCCGCTGACGCCGTGGCCGGGGGCGTGGTTGCTGACGCCGCCGCGCTCGGGGCCCGCGGGGCCGCCGCGCTCGGCGTCGAGTTCCCGCTCGTCCAGGCCGGGATGGGCGGCATCGCCGGGCCCGAACTGGCCGCCGCCGTCAGCGAGGCCGGCGCCCTGGGCACCGTCGCCCTCTACAAGAGCGACCGCGCGCTGGCCGCCGAACTGGTCGCCCGCACCGCCGCCCGCACCGGACGCACCTTCGGCGTCAACGTCATCCCCGAGGTCGCGGACCGGCTGCTCGACGAACAGCTCGCCGCCGTCCTCGACCGCGCCGACCGGCAGCTCACCGTCAACAGCTACGGCCTGCCGCCGCGCCCCTTCGCCGAACGGGTGCGCGCCGCCGGACACCGCCTGCTCGTGCAGACCGGCAGCCACCGCGACGCCCGCACCGCCGCCGACCTCGGCGCCCACGCCGTCGCCCTCCAGGGCACCGAGGCCGGCGGCCACCACCTCGGCGACCGGGAACTCGCCGACCTGCTCACCGGCCACGGCCTCGACCTGCCGGTGTTCGCCGCCGGCGCCGTCGGCACCGGCGCCGACCTGCTGCGCGTGCTGACCGCCGGGGCGCACGGGGCGATGTGCGGCACGCTGTTCGTCGCCACCGCCGAGTCCGCCGCGCACCCCGACTACCGGCGCGACCTGGTCGCCGCCGGGCCCGGGGACACCGTCGTCACCGACCGGTTCGCGATCGGCTGGCCCGGCCGCCCCCACCGGGTGCTGCGCGGCCCCGTCACCGACGCGCCCGCGCCGCCGCCCTCCGCCCTGATCGCCTGGACCACCGTGATGGGCACCCGGCGCCCCGTCCCGCGCGGCTCCGCCGCCGCCCCCACCGTCGAGGCCGAGGGCCGGGTCGGCGAGATGGCCCGCTACGCCGGACTCGGCTGCGGCGCGGTCACCGCCGTCGAACCCGCGGCCACCGTGGTCGGCCGACTGCGCGAGCAGTACGCGCGGGCGCTCGCCGCGGTCCGGTGAGCGGCGTTCCGACGGTGGAGACTGCGGGAGCGGGAGCGGGGGCGGAGGAGGGCGTGCTGCGGGCGGCCCTGCGGCGGATGCTCGGCGACACCCCCGCCGGGGCCGACCCCGGGCTGCGGATCGGCGTCGACCTGGTGCACGTCCCGCGCGCCGCCGCGCTCGCCCGCCGGCACGGCGAACGCTGGCTCGCCGACCAGTTCACCCCGCGCGAGCGCGACCAGCTCGCCGCCGCCACCGGCACCCCCGACGCCACCCTCGCCGGACGGCTCGCCGCCAAGGAGGCCTTCCTCAAACTGCTCGCTCCCGCCGGAGAGTTGATCAGCTGGCGGGACATCGAAGTGCTCCGCGGCCCCGGCGGTGCGCCCGCCGTCCACCCGCACGGCACCGCCCTGCGCCGCCTGCACGCCGAACGGCTCGACCGGTGGACGCTCAGCATCACCCACGAGGGCGACTGGGCGATCGCCGTCGCCGCCGCCCTCACCCGCCCCTGAACACCCCGTCCCGTCCCGTCCTCCCGAACACCCCGTCCTCCCCGCCACCACGCCACCACGCAAGGAGTCACCCGTGCAGCAGATCGCCGACTGGATCCAGGGCAAGAACCCGACGCTCGGCCGGGAGGTCGAACCCGCCGAGGACCTCATCGAGGGGCGGCTGATCGACTCGCTCGACTTCCTGGAGTTCATCTACCTGCTGGAGAGCGTCTCCGGCCGCCCGATCGACCTCGCCGAGGTCACCGTCGACGACTTCCGGACGCTGGAGCGCATCGAGGAGCGCTTCCTCGCCCCCGCCCAGGGCGCCGCGTGACCGCGACCGGCGAACCCGGCACCGTCACCGGTGGAACGGCCGCCGCCACCGTCCGGTTCGGCAGCTGCGACGCCGAGGCGCACTGGCGCCCCGCCGAGCTGGCCACCCTCCCCGCGCTGCGCGACCCGCGCGGCGAGCGCCTCGTCCGGGAGATGGACCAGCTCCAGGCGGTGCTCTGCGGGCCCGGCGACGTCCTGCTGACCCACAGCGCGCCGCCGGCCGCCTTCACCGAGTCGATGCGCGCCGCCGGCTTCGGCGGCCGCCACCTCGCCGTCCCCGGCGACCCGGAACGGAGCGTCGAGCAGCGGCTCGCCGAGCACCCCGTCCCCGGCCTGGCCGGGGCGGTCGCCGCCCCGTACGCGGTGCTGCCCGACACCGCCCGGGTGCTGGAACGGCAGGGGCTGCGCGGGGAGTTGCCCGAGGCGGAGGCCGTCCGGCTGGTCAACTCCAAGAGCTGGACGACCGGGCTGGGCCACCCCGGCTCGGGCACCGTGGTCACCGGCCTCGCCGAGCTGCGCGCCGCCGTGGCCGCCACCGGGCCGTGCGTGGTCAAGGACCCGTACGGCGTCTCCGGGCAGGGCAACCTGGTGGTCGAGACGCCCGACCGACTCGCCCTGCTGGAACGGCACCTGGCGCGCGAGATCGACCGGCGGGCGGCCCGGATCGAGCTGATCGTCCAGCCGCTGCACCGGCGGGCCGCGGACTTCTCCGCGCACTTCACCGTCGACGAGGCCGGGCGGCCGCACTGGCACGGCATCCGCCAGGTCCTCAACGACGGCCACGCGTACCGGGGTTCGGACCGGCCGGACCCCGAGCTGCTGGCCCGGCTGGACCGGGCGGGCTACCGGGAGACCGCCGAATCGATCGCCGAGGCCGCCGCCGAGGCCGGCCACCGGGGCCCGCTGTCGGTCGACTCGATGACCACGGCGGACGGCGGCCTCGTCCCGCTGCTGGAGGTCAACGCCCGGCTCTCGCCCGGCATGATCGCCCAACGGCTGGACGCCCGGCTGGAGTTGCGCATCGTCCCGGTCGACGGCCCGGGCTGGTACGAACGCCTGGTCAACGCCCTCGACCAGGACCGCCTGCTGGCCACCGCCGACCGCCCCGGCATCCTCCCGCTGGCCGCCGGCCCGCTCGCCGCCCCGCGCGGCCTGCTGTTCCTGGCCTTCCTCGGCGACGCCGACCCCGCCCCGCTCGACCCGCTGCTCGCCCGGCTCGCCTGAGCCGCCCCCGCCCCGCTCCGCCCCGCCCGATCCCGTTCCACCCCACCCGAGGAGACCGCCGGCCGTGGCCGACACCGTGTACGACGCCAGCACCGCCGCCGACTACCGTGCGGCCCGGGAGATCCCCCGCGAGGGCCTGACCGCCTGGCGGGAGGCGATCGCCGAGCACGCCGGGCTGCGTCCCGGCGCGACCGTCCTGGACGTCGGCGCGGGGACCGGCGCCTTCGCCACCGCGTTCCGCGACTGGTACGGCGTGCAGGTGGTCGCCGTCGAACCCGCGCCCGCCATGCGGGAGTTGATCCCGGCGGGCGAGGGCGTCACGGTGCTCGACGGGCGCGCCGAACAGCTGCCCGTCGCGGACGCGAGCGCGGACGCCGCCTGGCTCGGCTCGGTGGTCCACCACATCGGTGATCTCGCCGCCGCCGCAAGGGAGTTGCACCGCGCGCTGCGCCCGGGCGCGCCGGTGCTGATCCGCAACGCCTTCCCCGGCCGGTGCGAACGCGACCTGCGGGTGCGGTACTTCCCGGAGACCGCCGCCGGGATCGACGACTACCCGACGGTGGAGGCGGTCACGGCGGCGTTCGCCGGGGCCGGGTTCGGACCGGTCGCCCTGCGGTCGCTGCCGCAGCGCTCCGCGCCGACGCTGGCCGCGTTCGCCGCCGGGCTGCGCCGCGACGCCGACAGCAAGCTGCGCGCGCTGCCGGACGCCGCCTGGCAGGCCGGGCTGGAGCGGCTGCGCCGGGCGGCCGCCGAGCAGCCGGCCGAGCCGGCCGTCAGCTGGATGGACCTGCTGGTGTTCCGCCGGGAGTGAACCCGCGCCCCGACGGGGGGAGTTGGAGGCCGCCGCGGCGCGGGTGGACTATCCCGTGCCGCGGCGGCAGGCCACACCCTACGATTGATGTGTGACATTGCACAAGGGTGGTCCGGCCGGACGACTGCGCGTCGCGGCGGTCCCGGTCCCGCGCGGCGGCTCCGACCTCCGTGTCCCGCCCGCGGCCGGTGCGGGGCGTGTTCCGGCCGTGGGCGGGTCTCCGTCACGAGGCGCCGGGGCTGCCGGGCGCGCCGTCAGCCGTTGGCGAGCGCCTGGACGCGGTCGAGCGCGCCGTTGAAGTAGTCCTGGTCGCCGGGCAGCGTGCCGGAGTCGGCGTACTGCCAGATGGTCTGGTACGACCAGCCGGCCGGCAGGGTGCCGACCGAGGTGGAGTAGCGGGCTATCCAGAGCGGGTTGGTGCTGCCGAAGGAGCTGTTGTTGCCGGTGCAGGTGCTCCACCAGTTGGTGGTGGTGTAGATGGTCGGGTAGCGGCCGGTCTTGGTGTGCACGGTGTTGGAGAAGTCGCGGATCCAGCTGACCATCCCGGCCTGGCTCAGGCCGTAGCAGGTCGCGCCGTACGGGTTGTACTCGATGTCCAGGGCGGGCGGCAGGGTCTTGCCGTCTTTGGACCAGCCGCCGCCGTGCGAGACGAAGTACGCGGCCTGGGTGGCGCCGCTGGAGACGTTCGGCAGCGCGAAGTGGTAGGCGCCGCGGATCATGCCGACGCTGTAGGAGCCGTTGTACTGCTGGGCGAAGTACGGGTTGGTGTAGCTGGTGCCCTCGGTCGCCTTGACGTAGGCGAACCGGCCGCCGTTGGCGTAGGCGGTGCTCCAGGCGACGTTGCCCTGGTAGCCGGACACGTCCATGCCCTTGGTCTGGGTGGCGGCCAGTGCGGCGAAGGTGCTCGCGGTGTCGGCTGTCGGCGCCTGGCCGCGGCCCTCGTGGGCGGGGACGGTGGAGCCGGCGAAGTCCAGTTCGGGGTGGAACCCGGCGGGGGCGCCGGGCTTGGCGGCCTGTGCGGGGACGGCGGCGACGACGCCGACCAGCAGGGTGGCGCAGGCGGCCGCGGTGGCGGCGCGGCGCAGCGCGCGGGTGGTGCCGGAAGCGGGCATGACGACTCCTCAATCCGGTTGCGGCGGCCGGGGTCGGCCGCATGCGGAGAAGATATAGTCATGGCCCCGTCAGTCAACAGAGTGTTGAAACCACACATCGAATGACCGTATGTAGAGTGAACAGCCATAGATGTGACAATCGAACACCCGTGGTTCCGCCGGAGGTTGGCGCCACGACGGGAAAACCGGTTTCCTGGCGCGCCGCCCGCCCCCGGAGGTAGCGTGTCAACGCGCGTCCCGCTGCCGGGACGAACGGGCCCGAGCGACGTCAGGATGGGGGAGCGGTGCCGGACGGACGCCTGCTCGCGGTGAGCGACCTGCACCTCGGCATCGCCGAGAACCACACCTTCCTCGAACAGCTCCGCCCCACCGGGCCGGACGACTGGCTGATCGTCGCCGGCGACGTCGCCGAGCGCGTCGAGACGGTCGAGCGGACCCTCGCCTTCCTCGCCGGACGCTTCGCCAAGGTCTTCTGGACCCCCGGCAACCACGAACTGTGGACCACCGACGACGAGCACGCCGCCCTCACCGCCCCCGAGCGCTACCGGCTGCTGGTCGACCGCTGCCGCGCCCACGGCGTCCTCACCCCCGAGGACCCGTACGCCGTCCGCACCGACGGCCCCGCCGGACCGTACGCCGTCGCCCCGGTCTTCACCCTCTACGACTACACCTGGCGGGTCCCCGGCGTCACCGACAAGCGGCAGTCGCTCGCCCGCGCCCACGAGAACGGCGTCGTCTGCACCGACGAGTACCGGATCGACCACGCGCCCTACCCCGGCCTGGAGGACTGGTGCCGGGAGCGCGTCGAGGCCACCGAGAAGACGCTCGCCGCGCACGACCCCGAGGTGCCGCTCGTCCTGGCCAGCCACTGGCCGCTCGACCGCCGGCCCACCGACATCCTGCACTACCCCGACTTCGCCCAGTGGTGCGGCACCGACCTCACCGCCGACTGGCACCGCCGCTTCAACGTCACCGCCGCCGTCTACGGCCACCTGCACATCCCCCGCACCACCTGGTACGAGGGCGTCCGCTTCGAGGAGGTCTCGCTCGGCTACCCCCGCGAGTGGCGCCGCCGAGGCCACCCGCGCGGCCTGCTCCGCCAGATCCTCCCGCTCCCGGCCCCGCCCGAACAGCCCGTCCCCGCCCCGACGGAGGGCACCTGACCGGCCCGGCCCGACGGACCCCGCCCGGTCGGAGGCCGCCTGACGGACCCGGCCGCTAGGGTCGGAACCTCCGGGACGGACACGGGAGGGGACCACGATGGGCGGCATCGAACTGACGGCCGGCCAGGTGCGCGGCTGGCGGCTGCGCCGGCAGTACCTGGACGGCGGGCGGCGCGCGGACGGGCCGGTCGCCGCCGTCCGGCGGCTGGCCGGCGTGCAGGCGCAGGTCCCGGCCGCCGCCGAACTCGCCGTCGCCCTGCGCACCGCCCCCGGCGGCGAACCGGTCCCGGCCGCGCTCGCCGACGGCCGCCTGCTGCGCACCTGGGCCCAGCGCGGCACCCTGCACCTGCTCGACCCGCGCACCGCCGCCGACGCGCTCGCCCTGATCGGCTCCGCCCGGACGTGGGAACGCCCGGCCTGGACCAGGGAGTTCGGCGCCACGCCCGCCCAGGTCGCCCAGCTGGTCGAAGCCGTCGCCGAACTGCTCGACGGCACGGTGCTGACCAGGGAGGAGCTGACCGCCGCGCTGGCCGCCGACACCCGCTTCGCCCCGCTCGCCGAGCAGCTCGCCTCCGGCTGGGGAACGCTGTTGAAACCGCTGGCCTGGCAGGGCGTGCTCTGCCACGCGCCCGCCCCCGGCGGCCGGGCCGCCTTCACCCACCCGGCGAGCCACTGCCCCGACTGGCCCGGCCTGCCACCCGTCGAGGAGGCCGGCCCGCGCCTGTTCGCCGCCTACCTCGGCGCCTACGGACCGGCCGACCTGGCCCGGTTCGACGCCTGGCTGTCCCGCAACAGCCTGCGCAAGACCGTCCTGAAGGGCTTCGCCGCCGCGCTCGGCGACCAGCTGACCGAGGTCACCGTCGACGGCGCGCCCGGCTACGCGCTCACCGCGCTGCTCGACGAACTGACCGCCGCCCCGCCCGCCGACTCGGTGCACCTGCTCGGCGCGTTCGACCAGTACGTGCTCGGGCCCGGCACCAAGGCCGCCGAGGTGCTGCCCGCCGCCCACCGCGCCAGGGTCAGCCGGGCCGCCGGGTGGATCGCCCCGCTGCTGGTGGTGGACGGCGAGATCACCGGCACCTGGGAGCGGGACGGCGACCTGCTCACCGTCACCCCCTTCGGTCCGGCCCCCGCCCCCGCCGCGGACCGGCTGGCCGCCGCGGCCGAACGGCTGGCGGGGCCCGGGGAGGCCGCGCCGACCGTCCGGATCGCGGGCTGACGGCGCCGGGGGAGGGGAGGGGCTGGCGCGGCCGGCCCCCGGCCCGGGGCCGACCACGCCGGTCATTGGGGGACGCCCGGACGCTGTGCGACCATGGCGGTTGCGCCGCGTACCGCCGAAGCACCGTCCCCAGGAGAACGCCGATGACCGCCGCCGAGCCGACGTCCGCCGCCGCTCCCGACCGCTCCGCCCCCGACCGCTCCGCCCCCGACCTCTCCGCCTCCGTCGCCGGGCCGGCCCCCGTCGCCGGGCCGGTCTTCCGGGCGGCCGGGCTCCGGGACGTGCCGGCCCTGGTGGCGCTGGTCGAGTCGGCCTACCGGGGCGAGTCCAGCCGGGCCGGCTGGACCACCGAGGCGCACCTGCTGGAGGGGCAGCGCACCGACGAGGCCGCCGTCACCGACCTGCTGACCCGCCCCGACTCGGTGGTGCTGCTGGTCGAGCGGGACGGCGCCCCGATCGCCTGCTGCCACGTCGAACGGCGCGGCGGCGCGGCGTACTTCGGCATGTTCTCGGTCTCCCCGACGGTCCAGGGCGGCGGCCTGGGCCGCCGGGTGCTGGCCCGGGCCGAGGAGTGGGCCCGGGCCGCGTGGGGCGTGACCGCGATGGAGATGACGGTCATCGAGCAGCGCACCGAGCTGATCGCCTGGTACGAGCGCCGGGGCTTCGCCCGTACCGGCGAGTTCGAGCCCTTCCCCTACGGCGACCAGCGCTTCGGTGTGCCGCTCCGCTCCGACCTGCGCTTCGCCAAGCTGGCCAAGTCGCTGGTGGCGCAGGACGACTGACGGACCGTCACCAGGCGGACGGGGCCGGCGGGGCGACCACCGGCGGGCGGTCGTCGCAGGTGAGGGTGTTGGGCAGCTCCCAGGGCGCCAGCCAGGCGCCGGTGGTGCCACCGCCGGAGTTGCCGCCCAGGTCGGTGACCGTGAACTCGGAGCCGGCCGGGGTGAAGTGGAAGGTGCCGCAGTTGTTGACGCCGACGGCGCCGACGTTGCGGGCGGTGACGTTGCGGAAGCTCGCCGAGCCGGCCGTGCGGGCGCTGAGCACCGAGGTGCCGGTGCCGTCGATCCTCACGTCCTCGAAGGCCAGGTGCGCCAGCTTGTACCGGTCCTTCACGCCCCACTCGGCGACCGCCATGATCGCGTTGTAGGTGGAGTCGAGGTAGTGGTCGCCGCTGACCTTGACGTCGGCGTCGACGTCCCGGTCCAGCACCTCGAACCAGATCGCGCCGAGGCCGATGTTCCAGTTCAGCTCGTAGGTGCCGGCCCGCACGGTGGTGTTGTCGGTGAAGTGCAGGTAGCCGGCGAACGGCTCGGCGCCGAAGCGCGAGCCGGCGTGCAGGCCGGAGCCCTCGCGGACCGGGTCGGCGACCAGGTTGGCGGAGACGGTGGTGTCGGTGCCGCCGTACACGGCGATGGCGTTGGCCAGGGTCGGCGACTGCACGGTGTTGTGGTCGACGGTGACCCGGGCGTCCGCGGTCTTCTCCGACCAGAGCGCGATGCCGTCGTCGCCGGTGTTGCGCAGGAAGTTGTCGCGGATCACCGAGTCGGTCACGCCGGTGTGGAAGTTGATGCCGTCGGCGATCTGGTCGGCGATCTGGTTGCCGGTGATCCGCAGGTTCCGCATCGGGCCGTCCAGCCAGATGCCGACCTTGGTGTGGTGGACGTACAGGCCCTCGATGCTGGAGTCGCTGAACGCGCCGCCGACGCCGTTGACCTGGTCGGTGTCGATCCGCTCCCGGACGTCGCCCTCGATCGCGAAGCCGGAGAGGTGGACGTTGCGGCTGCCGCCCTGCGCCGCGTCCTTGCCGTAGAGGCCGACGCCGGTGTGCACGCTGCCGTCCGGAGCGGGCGTGGCCAGGGTCTGCTGGGTGCCCTTGAGCACGGTGTACCAGCTGCCCGCGCCGATCAGCGTCACGTCGTCGACCACCAGGTGGCGGTTGACCTGGAACACGCCCGGCGGCAGGTAGACCGGCAGGCGCAGGGCCCTGGCCAGCCCGATCGCCCGCTCGACGGCGTCCGCCGAGTCGCGCCGCCCGGTCGGGTCCGCGCCCAGCGCCAGCACGTTGACGGCCTTCGGCTCGACGTGCGGGGCGGCCACCAGCTGCGAGTCCAGCAGGTCGATCACCGCCCACGGCGCCTTCGACCCGGCGGGCAGCGCGATCCGGACCTTGTCGCCCGCCCGGTAGGTGCGGCCGAGCAGCAGCCGCTGCTCGTCGTACAGGTGGCCGGGCCGGAACGGGGTGGCCACCGTCGGGGCGGGGGTGGTCGCGGCGGGCACGCAGCCGCACTCGGTGATCCACCAGTCCGGGTGCAGCAGCCCGGCCCCCGGGTCGTTGCTGAACGGGTACTGGTTGTACAGCCAGGAGTACTGGCTGGTCGCCGCCAGCTGCCGACGGTCCCTGCCGTTGACCGTGACGTCCAGCGGCGCGCTGATCCCGCCGCCGCCCGCCGCGTCCGGCAGGCTGTAGCGGACGGTGACCGCGTTGGCGGCCGCCGGCAGGGTGAACTCCACGTACTGGCCGGGGGCCAGCTTCACCGCGCTGCGGCCCGAGGCCTCCGCGGCCAGGGTGTACGCGGTGCGGTCGGCGGCGAGCACGCTGCCGGTGGTGGCCGCGTGCTCCGCCTCCTGCTCCAGGAAGTCCACCCGGGCGCCGCGCCCCGAGGTCAGCGCCGGATCGATCCCGGCCCGGGTCACCACCGCGCCGCCCGACGAGCCCGCCGAGCCCGCCGAGGCGGACGCGGCCCGGGCGGTCGGCGCGCACAGCGCCACCCCGAGGCCGAGCACGGAGGCGACCACCACCGCCCCGGCGCGGGCCGAACGGGACGGCGCGGAACGGGGGGAGGGGAGGGCGGGGGCAGCAGTCATCGGGGACCGGCTCTCTGGAAGGCGTGGTGGGGTGAGCCGACAGTAGGGGCGTCCCCGGCCCTGCCACAAGAGAGCTGCGCGGAAATTTCTCCCCGATGTCAGATTCTTGCGAACTGTGAGTCAGTCGTTGCGGTGCGATCAGCCCTCGACGGCCGACGCCCCCGGCTCCCGCCCGCGCTCCGCCGCCCACTCCACGTACCGCCCCGACTCCCGGGTCAACCCCATCAGGAACCACAGCAGCAGCGCCGTGTCGTCACCCCAGCCCAGCACCGGCAGGAAGTCCGGCACCGCGTCGACCGGGCTCAGCAGGTACACCCCGACCGCCACCGTCAGCGCCGCCAGCTTCCCCGGCCCCACCCCCGGGTAGCGCCCCGCCAGCACGTCCCGCAGCAGCCCCGGCAGCGCCCGCAGCCGCGCCCCCAGCCCGGGCGCGCCCGGCCGCCGGGTCTCCCGGTACAGCCCCCACGCCGACCGGGTCACCGCCGCCCTGTCCAGCCCGCGCACCCGGCCCGCCCTGCCCCGGCCCTTGTCGCCGCCCTTGCCCTTGCCACTGCCGCTACCACTGCCACTGCCCACCGCGGTCCTCCCGGGACGAAGCCTCCGACTCGTACCACCTCCCCCACGGTACGGGACCGCCCCCGCGCCCCCCAGGGCCCGCACCGGACCGTGACACGCCGGGGACACGCCGGGGACGCGCCGTGCGGACGTGCGCGCCGCGCGGGTCCGGTCGATGCTGGCCGCATGACGAGCACGAGCCGCAGCGCCGCCGAGGAGCCCCTGGTCCGGGTCGCCGAGTTCCGCACCGACAGCCGCTACCGCCTGGTCCACTTCCGGGGCGTCGGCTGGAAGCCGCTCGCCCCCGAGGAGTTCGAACCCGAGCTGCACCGCCACTTCCCCGACCTCGACCCGCGCGACCCCGTCCGGGTCCACTGGGACGACCGCCCCTGGGAGTGGCCCGCCTGGCGCCCCGGCGAAGCCTGATCCGACCGCCCGACCGCCCGACCGCCCGACCGCCCGACCGCCCGACCGCCCGACCGCTCGCCTGCCCGCCTGCCCGGCCGCCGCGCCGGGCTCAGCGGGTCGCGGCCAGCAGCGCCAGCACCTCCGAGGTGGTGCCGGTCTCGCCCAGCCGGGGGAAGACCCAGCGCACGCTGTGGCGGTGCGCCTCCGCGTCCAGGTCGGTCATCGCGTCCACCGCCAGCGTCACGTGGTAGCCGTGCTCGTGCGCGGCCCGCGCCGTCGACTCCACCCCGATGCTGGTCGCGATGCCCGCCAGCACCACCTGGGTGACGCCCCGGCGGCGCAGCTGCACGTCCAGGTCGGTGCCGTGGAACGCGCCCCAGTTGTGCTTGGTCACCACCAGGTCGGACGGCTCCGCCAGCTCCGCCGCGAGCCGGTCCCAGCCCGCCGGCCGGGCCGGGCCGCCCCCGCCCCGGTTCTGCTCGGTCCGGCCGGGCGGCACGTCCCCGCCGTCGGCCGCGAAGGACACCCGCACCAGCACCACCGGCAGCTTCGCGGCCCGGAACGCCCCGGCCAGCTCGACGGCGCGCCCCAGCACCTCGGCGGCGGGGTGCGGCGCGGTGGGGGCGGCCAGGATGCCCTGCTGCAGGTCGACGACGACCAGGGCGGTGTTCGGGTCGAGCGCGGTGACGGACACGGCGGAGCCTTTCGTCGGGGCGTGCGGACGACCCGGGGCCCGGATCGTCCAGTTCCACTGCGCAGGTTACCTGCACAGTTCGGACGCTCCGGGCCCCGGGGCCGAACCCTCCGGGCTCAGCCCGCCAGCTGCGCCTCGATCGCGGCCACCAGCTCCGCCGACTCCGGCTCGGTCCGCGGCCGGAACCGCCCGACCACCTCGCCGTCCGCCGACACCAGGAACTTCTCGAAGTTCCACTGCACGTCCCCGGCCTCACCGCCGGCGTCCGCGGTCTCCGTCAGCCGGGCGTACAGCGGGTGCCGCTCCGCGCCGTTCACGTCGATCTTCTCGAACAGCGGGAAGGACACCCCGTACGTGGTCGAGCAGAACTCCTGGATCTCCTCCGCCGTGCCCGGCTCCTGCCCCATGAACTGGTTGCACGGGAACCCGAGCACCGTGAACCCGCGCTCGCCGTACTTCTCCTGCAACCGCTCCAGGCCCGCGTACTGCGGGGTCAGCCCGCACTTCGACGCCACGTTCACCAGCAGCAGCACCTTCCCCCGGTACGCCTCCAGCGAGGACGGCTCGCCCGCCAGCGTCCGGATCGGGAGCTCGAACAGCGAATCCGCCATGACCCGCACCTGCCTTCGTCTTGAGTCGACATGCCAACGCCCCGAACCTACCCCGCCACCCCGCCCCGGCGGAGCCTTCCGGGCCACGGACCGCCCGCGTGGTGCGATGGACCGGCGGAACACGCACAGTCACCAGGCGAACGGACGGACGGCGATGACCCAGTACACCGACCTGCGGGCGGTCTTCCTCAACTGCACCCTCAAGCGCAGCCCCGAACGCAGCCACACCCAGGGCCTGATCGACCTCAGCGCCGGCATCCTGCGCCGCCAGGGCGTCCAGGTCGAGGAGGTCCGCCCGGTCGACCACGACATCGCCACCGGCGTCTGGCCCGACATGACCGAGCACGGCTGGGACACCGACGAGTGGCCCGTCCTCTACTCGCAGCTGATGAACGCCGACATCCTCACCCTGGCCGGCCCGGTCTGGCTGGGGGACAACTCCTCCGTCATGAAGAAGGTGATCGAGCGGTTGTACGCCTGCTCGTCCGTCCTCAACCAGCACGGCCAGTACGCCTACTACGGCCGGGTCGGCGGCTGCCTGATCACCGGGAACGAGGACGGTGCCAAGCACTGCGCGATGAACGTGCTCTACAGCCTGCAGCACCTCGGCTTCACCATCCCCCCGCAGGCCGACGCGGGCTGGGTGGGCCCGGCCGGGCCCGGCCCGTCCTACCTGGACGAGGGCTCGGGGGGTCCGGAGAACGACTTCACCAACCGCAACGTCACCTTCATGACCTGGAACCAGCTGCACCTGGCGCGGATGCTGAAGGACGCGGGCGGCATCCCGGCGCACGGCAACCAGCGCTCCGAGTGGGACGCCGGCTGCCGCTTCGACTTCGAGAACCCCGAGCACCGGTAGGGCCCTCGGCGGTGCCACGGCACCGCGGTACCGTGGCACCGCGCGGTCAGGGTGTGGTGAGGTCGAACCGGTTGACCGTCACCGAGCCGCCGAGCGCCTGCGTCGCGTAGTCGAAGACGGCGAAGCGGTAACCGGGGTAGAACTGCCAGGCGTTGCCCATGGTGAAGCCGGGGCCGAGCCGGGTGAAGTTCACGCCGTCGGTGCTGTAGGAGAACAGTGCCTGCCGGCCCGTGCCGGGTCTGATGTCCGCGTTGACGCGCAGCCAGATCCGGCTGCCGGTGACGGCCGCGCTCGCCGCTTCGGTCCCGGTGCTCGTGGTGTTCCAGTTGCCGTCCATGGCCAGGCCGTTGGTCATGACCAGCCGGGTCGCGCCGTTGTCCCGTCTGAGCCCGATCCAGGCCGACGAGTCGCGCAGCATCGCCAGCCCGGCCCGGTCGCCGTCGCGCATCCCGGAGGCGTCGAGCTGGACGGTGGCGGTGGACGACGGCCCGAGGATGCGGTGGGTGAGCGTGTTGCGGGCCGCGTAGAGGTCTCCGGTGACGGTCGCGGTCTGCAGCCGCAGCCCGTTGCCCGCGGACCACTTCGTGTTGTCCGGATTGTGGTTCCACTCCCACTCGGGGCCGAGCACGGCCGTCGTGAAGGTGTCGCTGCCGGTGGGCGGCTTGACGGTGCGCGAGGAGGCGGGGACGTTCGGGCGCGGGTAGGACGCCCCCCAGGCGCCGTTGACGGTCTGCAGGACGGGCCAGCCGTCCGCCGTCCACGTCACGGGTGCCAGCACCGGGACCCGTCCGCCCGGGTAGGCGTCGACGAAGGCCATGTAGTACCAGTCGCCGTTCTGGGTCTGCACCAGTCCGCCCTGGTGCGGCACCCCGCCGCCGGCGACCGGCCCGGGGAGGTTGAGCAGGACCTGGTGCATCTCGTACGGCCCGAAGGGGCTGCTCGACTTGAGGACGTACTGGCCGTTGGCCGGGTGCGTGACGAAGATGTAGTAGCTGCCGTTGCGCTTGTAGAAGCGCGAGCCCTCGATGGTTCCGACGTTCGACGGAGAGGTGAACACCGGCTGGGCCCTCACCTGGCTCAGGCCGTCGGCGGACAGCTGCGCGACGCTGATCGTGGTGTTGCCGTACGCGACGTACATGGTGTCGTCGTCGTCGACGAGCAGGCCCGCGTCGTAGTAGCAGGTGTTGATCTGTGAGCGCTTCTGCCAGGTGCCGTCGACCGCCGTCGCGGTGTACACGTAGGTCCGGTTGTACTCGACGCAGCCGATCCAGTAGAAGTTCCGGTTGCTGGGGCGGTAGTTGAGGGCCGACGCGTAGACCCCCTTGACGTACGCCTGCCCCCCGCCGAGGTCGTACTTGGCGGAACCGAAGTCGAGGCTCGGCACCGAGTGGCCGGCGAACTCCCAGTTCACCAGGTCGTAGGAGCGCAGGACGGGGGCTCCGGGGGAGTAGTGCATCGTCGAGGCCGAGTAGTAGTAGGCGTCGCCCACCCGGATGACGTCGCCGTCCGCCAGGTCCTCCCAGAGGACCGGGTTCGTGAACGTCCCGGTTCCGCCGCCGGTGACGGGGACGAGTTGCCACTGCTGGTTGGCGCCGCCCCAGTCCTGGTACTGCACCACCTTTCCGCCGTCCGCCGTGGAGGCGTTCTGGACCTCGACCGCCTTGCCGCTGTTCCGGTTGAGCAGCCGGACGTACCCGTCGGCCGAATCGGCGAGCCGGAACTGCTGGTTGGTGCCGTTCAGGTCCGTCCACTGCACGACCGGCGCGCCGTCGGCCGTCGACCGGCCCTGGACGTCCAGCACCTTCCCCGAGTGCCGGTTCTGCAGCCGGAAGTAGCCGCCGCCCGAGTCGAGGAAGCGCCACTGCTGGTTGTCGGCGTTCGACCGCGCCCACTGCACCACCGACGAGCCGTCGGAGGTGGCGAAGTCGTAGTCGTCCATCGCCTTGCCGCTGCCGCGGTTGACCAGCACGTACCAGGTGCCGGTGTCCACCGAGGCCGCCGCCGCGGGCGGGGGCGCCACCGCGGCCAGCAGACCGGCGAGCAGTGTTCCCACCAGGGTCGCCACCCAGGCCGCCCGTCGGCGCGGGCCGTTTCGTCGGGTTCTCATCCCGTCTCCGATCGGATGAATTGTTAGCGCTAACAATCTTGCTCGGAGGGCACGGCGCACACACCGGGGAAACGAGCCCGCGCCCCCGCCCGGGGCTGCCCGCTGAAGTGAACACCTGCGCCTGACGCACCGTCAAGGCATCCGGCGCGGGAACCCCGCCGTCCGAGGGCTTCGCGGGGTGCCCACCCGCCGGTCGCCCGTCGGTCGGAGTGCCGCCGGTCGGAGCGCCGTCAGTCGGAGCGTGGGCGGTCGGCGGGGGGCGGCCAGGGGCCCTCGGCCTCGCCCGGGGCGAGGCGGTTCACCACTTCGGCGAGGGCGGTGCACGCCTGCTCGATGGTGACGAGGGTGTTCTCGCGTTCGGTGGTGACGGCGGCGAGCAGCAGTCCGGTCAGGGCGGTGACGCCGTTGAGGGCCTGCAACTGGACCATCACGGCGAGCAGGCCGTGGTCGGCGAACGGGCCGACGTGGTCGACGGCGGCGGGAACGGCGAAGACGGACACCACCAGGACGCACGGCGCGGCGCCGGGCAACCGGAAGCGCAGCGCCGCCCACATCACCACCGGCAGGACCAGGAAGAGCAGCGAGAGCGGGCTGCGGGTCGCCGTGAGCACGGTGACGACGGTGGCCGCCAGCAGGCCGAGGGCCTCCGCCCAGCGGCGCGGCGGTACGTCGCGGGGCATCCGGACGGCGCGCACCGCCAGCAGCAGCGGGGTGACCACCAGCACGCCCATCGCGTCGCCCGTCCACCACGCCGTCCAGGCGGGCCAGAACTGGTGCGGGGCCAGCGCGCCCTCGGACACCAGCAGCAGGCAGGCGGCGGTCGCACTGATCAGCGTGGAGGCGAGCGCCCCCAGGAAGACCAGCGCCACACCGTCCCGCAGCCGGTCGAGCTCGACCCGGAAGCCCACCCGGGCCAGCAGCACGACGGCCACCACCGGGGCGAGCGTGTTGCCCGCCGCGATGGCGAAGGAGGCGGGGGTGATCGCCCCGAAGCCCGCGATGACCAGCAGGGCGCCGAGCGCGATCCCGGGCCACACGCGCAGGCCGAGCAGCAGCAGGCCGGCCACGGCGACGCCGGTCGGCGGCCACAGCGGGGTGACGTGGACGCCGCCCACGACGACCTGCGTCAGCAGGCCGAGCCGGCCCCCCGCCCAGTAGACGAGCGCGACGCCGAGGATCGACAAGCCGGTCACCGCGGTCTCTCCGGCCTTCGCGTTGCGCAGCACAGCAGCCATCTCATCGCACGCCGCCGCCCGCCCCGGCCGTGACACGCCCGGAGGGCCGGCCGGGACGCGCGGATCCGCTCCGGCCACCCGCCGCCGCCGGGCGCCGTCACGGCCCGCCGTGGCAGAGCACCAGGACGGCGGCGTCGTCCTGGTGCCCGGTGAGGTCGGCGACCTCCATCACCCGGCCGGCCAGCTCCCCGGGCTCGGCGCCCACCCCCGTGCGCACCCGCCGCAGGACGTGCTCCAGCCCGGTGTCGAGCGGGAACGCGGGCCCCTCCACCACGCCGTCGGTGACCAGGACGACCGCTTCCGTTCCGGACAGGCGCCGCCGCGTCACCGGGTACACCTCGCCGGGTTCGATGCCGAGCGGCAGCCCCGCCCCGTCGGCGTTCTCGGTGTCCTCGATCCCGGACCGGCCGTCGGCGGTGGCCCAGATCGCCGGGACGTGGCCGGCCCGGGCGACGGACAGTTCGCGGGTGGCGGGGTCGAAGCGCAGGAAGCAGCAGGTGGCGAAGAGGCCGTCGGGCAGGGACAGCAGCAGTTCGTTGGTCCGGGCCAGCACCTCGCCGGGGTCGCTCGCCGCGGTGGCCAGCGCCCGCAGGCCGATCCGGACCTGGCCCATGAACACGGCCGCCTCGACGTCGTGGCCCTGCACGTCGCCGATGGTCAGCCCGAGCGTCCCGTCCGGCAGCCGGAAGCCGTCGTACCAGTCGCCGCCGATGTCCAGGCCGTGGCGCGCGGGCGCGTACCGGGCGGCGGTCCGCAGCCCGGGCAGGCTCGGCAGCGCGGCCGGGAGCAGCTCGCGCTGCAGCGCCATGGCGAGTTCGACCCGGGCCCGCTGCCGCTCGGCGTGCTCCAGCGCCCGGGCGGTGAGCTCGCCGAGCTTGCCCAGCAGTTCGTGCGCGTCGGCGGGGTGCGACGGGGGACGGCGACGGCTCACGGGCGGCTCCAGCACGGCCTCGGCTGACGGACGGCGGGCGGCTGTCCCGCCCCCGCCCGCATCCATTGTCCCTTCACCCGATCGGACCCGCCCGCGCGGCCGCCGGCGGGCCGCCGACGCCTCCGGGCGCGGGACTTCGGCGAGCGCCCCGCGGAGGAGTTCGCCCAGGTCGGGGGCCCGGAGACCGAGCGCGGTGAGCCAGCGGACGACCTGGGGGACGGGTGCGCGCATCTCCCGGGCCCGGGAGATCAGCCCGTCGGGCACCTCCCGGCAGGAGGCCGGAACGCCGTGGGCGTCGAAGCCGTGGGCGTCGAAAGGGCCCACCAGGAGGACGGACCGTCCGGGTCCAGCATCGGCTCGTCCAGCTCGTCGGGGTGCGACGGGGCACGCAGCGGCACCTGGTCCGACGGCATCGCGGCCAGCACCGTTGTGTCGTCCACCAGTTCGCGACAGAAGCGGGCGAGGTCGTCCGAGGGGGGTCGGGGGGCGCCGAGGGAACCGGGAGGAGCCCGTCGCCCGGGCCCCCCGGGGCGGCGGGTCGGGGCGGGGGGTCCCCGCGGGGGCGGTGCGTGGCCTAGGCTCGGGGGCATGTCGAACCCTGACGGGCTGCTCGTCGACATCGCCGCGATGGTCGAGTCCGAGCACAGCAACCAGATGTCCGTGACGGTGGTGGTACCGGGTGCGGTGATCACCGGACGGCTCGCCCCGGTGGCCCTGTGGTGGGAACGGGTGGCGGACGTCCTCCAAGCCTCGGACCACCTCAAACCGTTCGCCGCCCTGTTCACCCCGCCCCCGCCCGGCGGCGAACCCGAACCGCCCACCCACCTGCACCTGCACCGGGCCCGGATCCTGCAGGGCGACTTCGGGCTGCCGCACACCGGCGGCATGTACCGGATCGCCATCGCCGACATCAGCGCCTGGTCGGTCGGCGACCTCAGCTACTCCGACGCCTGACCCGCCCGCCCCCGCCACGGAAGAACGCCCGGGCCCCGCGTCGAAGGACGCGGGGCCCGGGCGGTTCCGTGCCGCCCGCCCCGGGGCGGGCGGCGGTTCAGGCGCGGGGCGGGCGGGTCGCGGTGTCGAGGTAGAAGGCGTCGATGCTCTGGACGGCCTGCTCGAACTCCGCCAGGTTCACCGGCTTGGTGACGTAGGCGTTCGCGTGGCTGCTGTACGCGCCGGTGACGTCGTCGGGCGCGGCGGAGGTGGTGAGGACGACGACGGGGATCGTCCGCAGGTCCTCGTCGGACTTGAGCACCCGCAGCAGGTCGCGCCCGTTCATCCGGGGCATGTTGAGGTCGAGGACGATCAGGTCGGGGCGGGGCGAGCCCGGGGCGCGCAGGTGCTCCAGGGCGGCGACACCGTCGGTGACCTGGACGAGGTTGCGGGGGCCGCGCTCGGCCAGGGCCTCCTCGATGAGCATGGCGTCGGCCACGTCGTCCTCCACCAGCAGCACGTCGAAGGCGTAGGTGGGGCTGGTCATGATCGGGGTCTCCGTAGGTGCTTCGTCGGAATGGTCGTAGAGGCCCGGCCAGCGGTGCCGGGCCCCTTGGCGGGTCAGCCCGCAGGCGGAGCCGAGCTGGGGGTAGCCGGCTCCGGCCAGGGCCGCTTCCCTGGCCGCTCCCGCCCGGAGGCGTTCCGCGGCCCGCTGCAACTGGTCCGCGATGTGCAGCATGCCCAGGGCCCGCCCCATCCGGCCTCCCCCGGTTCCGGACGGGGCGGCCTCCTCCAGGAGCAGGTCCGCGAGGTGCCGTGCCGTACGGGCCAGCGCGGCGTCCATGATCGCGGACGTCTCCCGCGCTGCGGACCGCATGGCGAAGTCGTTCCCGGGCATGAGTGGAACGATAGGCCCTCGCCCCACCCCCGACAACAACGCTTGTCCCGCTATCCCTACAGTGGGCGCTGCGCCGCCTCTCCGGGTCGGCCGTCACCGGAGAGGTACAGACCATGCAGGACGATCCGAGGGCCCCGCGCCCGCGCCCGCTGTCCCCGTGGACGACCCGGCGCTGGCTGAGGGCGGGCGCCGCGCTCTCCCTGGCGGTCCTCGCCGTGCTCGGCGTCCTCGGCTACTGGGTGCTGGACCGGTCCCAGACCATCAGCACCCAACTCGTGGACGTCCGCTCGCCCGCGATGTCCACCGCGTTCCGGCTGGAGTCGGTCCTGCTCAACCAGGAGACCGGGATCCGCGGCTACGGCCTCACCGGGAACCCGGAGTTCCTGCGCCCCTACCAGCAGGGCCTGGTCGACGAGAAGACCCACGTCGCCACTCTGACCCGGCTCCTGCACGGCGACGACGACGCGCTCGCGGACCTCGCCGCCGTCGAGGCCGCCGCCGCCGAGTGGCAGCGGGAGATCGCCGAACCGATCGCCGCCTCTCCCCCCGGAGTGCCCTCCCCGCAGGCCGCGGCGTCGGCCACCGCGGGCAAGGACGCCTTCGACCGCCTCCGGGGCGCCCTGACCCGCGAACAGGACCACCTGCGGGCCGCCCGCGCCGCCGCCCGGGCCGACCTCCTCGCCACCACCCGGACGCGCAACTGGGTGTTCGCCGCGATCGCGGCCGTCATCGCCGTGCTCACCGCACTGGCCTTCGAGGGGCTGCGCCGGGGCATCAACCGGCCGCTGGAGCGGCTGAGCGCGGACGCCCGCCGGATCGCCGAGGGTGACTTCGAGCACCCCATCGTCCCCACCGGCCCCGCCGACCTGCGCCGCCTCAGCGCCGAGATCGACCTCATGCGCCAGCGGCTGACCCGGGAGCTGGCGTTCACCGAACAGGCCCGCCTGCGCCTGGACGCCCAGGCCGCCGAGCTCCAGCGCTCCAACACCGAGCTGGAACAGTTCGCCTACGTGGCCTCGCACGACCTCCAGGAGCCGCTGCGCAAGGTCTCCAGCTTCACGCAGCTGCTCCGGCGCCGCTACGGCGGCCGGCTCGACGCCAAGGCCGACCAGTACATCGACTTCGCGGTCGACGGCGCCAACCGGATGCAGGTCATGATCAACGACCTGCTCGACTTCTCCCGGGTCGGCCGGGTCCACCACACCCACCAGGAGGTCGACCTGGAGGAGGTGCTGGCGCGCACCCTGGAGACGCTGAGCGTCGGCATCGAGGAGGCGCAGGGGGAGATCACCCACGACCCGCTGCCGACCCTGGTCGCCGACCCCACCCAGATGGGCATGCTCTGGCAGAACCTGATCGGCAACGCCGTCAAGTTCCGCCGCCCCGGGACCCCCCCGCGCATCCACGTCGGCGCCGAGCGGGACGGCGAACTGTGGCGCTTCGCCGTCACCGACAACGGCATCGGCATCCCCGCCGAGTTCGCCGTCAAGGTCTTCGTCATCTTCCAGCGCCTGCACACCAAGGACGTCTACGCCGGCAGCGGCATCGGCCTCGCCATGTGCAAGAAGATCGTCGAGTTCCACGGCGGCACCATCGAGGTCGACCCGACCCGCACCGAAGGCGCCCGCATCACCTTCACCCTCGCCCCCGAACCCCCGGAGACCCCCGAACCCCCGGAGTTCCCCGGTGCCCCGGCCGTCGAGGCGGCCGCCCCCGCCGAGCCGGAGCGACAGCCGCGATGACCGCCCCCCTCACCGTCACCCCCGGGCCCCAGGCGGAGGAACCCACCTACCGCATCCTGCTCATCGAGGACGACGACGCGGACGCCCTGCTGGTCGAGGAGCTCCTGCACGACACCGGGCTGGGCTTCGAACTCACCGTCGAGCCCACCCTCGCCGGGGCCAAGGCCCTCCTGGCCGAGCGGAGGATCGACTGCATCCTGCTCGACCTGCACCTGCCCGACGCGGCCGGCACCGCCGCCGTCACCGCGGTCCGCGACCTCGCACCGCACAACGCCGTCATCGTCCTCACCGGCCTCGCCGAGAACCGGGCCGGCGCCGAGGCGATGGCCGCCGGCGCCCAGGACTACCTGGTCAAGGGCAAGGTCGAGGCCGAACTGCTGCGCCGCACCCTGCGCTACGCCGTCTACCGCAGCCGGACCGAGCGCGCCGCCATCGAGGCCCAGGCCAGCCGCCTGCGCGCCGAGGAGAACGCCCGCCTGGAGCGCGGCCTGCTCCCGCCCCCCATGCTCGGCACCTCGACGGTCACGGTGACCAGCCGCTACATACCCGGCGCCCCGATGGCGCTGCTCGGCGGCGACTTCCTCGACGTCGTCGAGGGCGACGACGGCTTCCTGCACGCCGTCGTCGGCGACGTCAGCGGCCACGGCCCCGACGCCGCCGCCCTCGGCGTCCTACTGCGGATCGCCTGGCGCTCGCTCGTCCTCGGCGGCCACCGGGGCGAGGACCTGCTGAACCTGATGGAACGCGTCCTGGTCGCCGAACGCGGCCACGCCTCGCTCTTCGCCACCTGCACCCTGCTCACCCTCGACCAGGAGAACCGCACCGCCACGCTCCACCTCGCCGGCCACCACGAACCCCTGCTGACCACCGACCGGGGGACCCGGCCGGTGAGCGCCGCCCACGGCGTCGCGCTGGGCATCATGCCGGGCCTGTGCGACTGGCCCCGCACGGTCCTCCCGCTCCCCGAGCGCGGCTCCCTGACCCTCTACACCGACGGCCTCGTCGAGGGGTACGACGGCGACACCGGCCGACGGCTCGGCACCGACGGGCTGCTCTCCCTGATCGGCGCCCCCGACACCGCGGACCCGGCCGGATCCGCCGCCCGGATCGACCGGATCATCGAGCGGGCCCAGGCCCTCAACGCCGGCCGCCACACCGACGACCTCGCCGTCCTGCGCCTCGACTGGGGGCGCGGGCAGCGGACCGCCGACCCCGGACGCGCCGCCGGCACGACGGGTGGATGACCCGCGGGTTCAGGGGTAGGCGGGTGCGGACGGGGGAGACCCCAAACCCGCCGGGCACGGCAGGGAGCGGGCCGCCGAGGCCGCCACCCGCCCCTGCCCGGGCGGAGCACCCACAGCGTCAAGGCCGACAGGGCCGGGATCAACGAGAGGGCACAGCGATGAGCCACCCGTTCCAGAGCGACGAACCCGCGCGGACCGACCAGCTCCGCGAGCAGGCCGAGCACGACCGTGAGGACCTCGGCCGCCCGGCCGAGAAGGCGGCGGCCGAGGGGTCGACGGCGGAGGCCGAGGCGTCGACGACCGGGGCCGAGGCGGAGGAGCCGGCCGGGGCCGAGGTGGAGGAGCAGGCCGGGGAGCACGCGGCGCGGGCGGAGGAGCAGGCCGCCGGAACGGCCGCGCAGCTGGCCGACCGGCTCCGCGAGAAGGCCGGACGGGCCGCCGAGCTGGTCAGGGAGAAGACCCCGGACCCGGTGCTCGACAAGGCGGTCCAGGCCGCGGCGCAGGTCCGCGAGTCCGCGGCCCGGGCCGGGCAGTTGGCGGCCGAGAAGACGCCGGACGAGCTCGGCGAGAAGGCGGCGAGCGCCGCCGCGCTGGTCCGGGCCAACCGCACCCCGCTGCTGGCCGGGGCCGCGGTGCTGACGGCGGTCCTCCTCCTGCTGCGCGGCCGGAGGCGCAAGTGAAGGCGGTCGCGGTCCTCTACAAGCCGGTCGGGCTGACGCTCGGCGTCGCGGGCGGCATGCTCGCGGGCGTCGCCTTCCGGCAGGTGTGGAAGGCGATCGGCCACACCGACGACGCACCGGACGCCACCGACGAGGACCGCACGTGGCGGGAGGTGCTGTTCGCCGCCTCCCTCCAGGGCGCGGTCTTCGGACTGGTCAAAGCGACCGTCGACCGTGGCGGGGCCACCGCCGTGCGGCGCCTGACGGGGACGTGGCCGGACTGACCCCGCGCCGGACCCCGCGCACCGACGCTCCACTCCGCCCCCGGCCGTCAGGCCGGGGGCGGAGTGTTGCACGGGGCCCGCGGACGGGCGGTGGGGGATCAGACCCGGACGCCGGGCTCCTCGGGGAGCGGCTGCGGTTCGGGCGCGGTGGCGGAGCGGGTGAGGCGGGCGGCGATCGGCTCGGTCCAGCGGGCGGCGAGCGGGCCGATGACGACCAGCAGCAGGACGTACGCGGTGGCGAGCGGGCCCAGCGAGGGCTCGATGCCGGCGGCGACGGCGAGGCCGGCGATCACGATGGAGAACTCGCCCCGGGCGACCAGCGCGCCGCCCGCCCGCCAGCGGCCCTTGGCGGCGATGCCGGCCCGGCGGGCGGCCCAGTAGCCGGTGGCGACCTTGGTGACGGCGGTGGTGACGGCCAGTGCCAGGGCGGGCAGCAGGACCGGCGGGATGCTGGCCGGGTTGGTGTTCAGGCCGAAGAAGACGAAGAACACGGCGGCGAACAGGTCGCGCAGCGGGCTGAGCAGGGTGTGCGCGCCCTCCGCGGCCTCGCCGGACAGCGCGATGCCGACCAGGAACGCGCCGACCGCCGCCGAGACCTGCAACTGCTGCGCGACGCCCGCGACCAGCAGGGTCAGGCCGAGCACCACCAGCAGCAGCTTCTCCGGGTCGTCGTGCGAGACGAACCGCGAGATCAGCCGCCCGTACCGGAGCGCGACGAAGAGGACCAGGCCCGCGGTCGCCAGCGCGATGGCGAGGGTGACGCTGCCGACCAGCAGGCCGGCCCCGGCCAGCAGGGCGGTCAGGATCGGCAGGTAGACCGCCATCGCCAGGTCCTCCAGCACCAGGATGCTCAGGATCACCGGCGTCTCCCGGTTGCCCAGCCGCCCCAGGTCGCCCAGCACCTTCGCGATCACGCCGGACGAGGAGATCCAGGTGACGCCGGCCAGCACGACGGCGGCGACCGGCCCCCAGCCCAGCAGCAGGGCCATCGTCGCGCCGGGCAGCGCGTTGAGGACGAAGTCGACGATCCCGGCCGGGTACTGGCTCTTCAGATTGGTGACCAGGTCGGCGGCCGTGTACTCCAGGCCGAGCATCAGCAGCAGCAGGACCACGCCGATCTCGGCGCCGGTGGCGACGAACTCCCCGCTGGCGCTCAGCGGCAGCAGCCCGCCCCGGCCGAAGGCGAGGCCGCCGAGCAGGTACAGCGGGATGGGGGAGAGGCCGTAGCGGGAACCGATGCGTCCGAGCAGCCCGAGGGCGAGGATGATCGCACCGAGTTCGATGAAGACCGTGGCGGTGTGCAAGCGTTCACTCCCTTCCGAGGATCACGGCGGCGGCGTCCACGCCTTCGCGGGTGCCGATCAGGATCAGGGTGTCCCCGCCCGCCAGCCGGAAGTCCGGCGCAGGGGAGGGCACGGCACCGGTCCGGCGCAGCACCGCGACGATCGACACGCCCGTGTCGGTCCGCATTCGGGTCTCGCCCAGGGCCCGGCCGTTCCAGAACGAGGAACCGGACAGCTCGACCCGCTCGGCGACCAGCCCCAGGCCGGAGGTGTGCAGCACGTTCGGACTGTGGTGCGACGGCGTCAGCGCGTCCACCAGCGCCGCCGACTCACCCTCCGTCAGGTGCAGCGAGTGCGCGCAGGCGTCCGGGTCCTCGCGGCGGTAGGTGTTCAGGGTGCGGGTGCCGTCCCGGTGGGCGACCACCGAGACGTGCTGCCGTTCCCGGGTGGTCAGGTCGTACCGCACGCCGATGCCGGGCAGCGGGGTCGATTGGAGACGTGAGACGGGCACGGGGATCCCTCCGGGCGCGGGGCGTGGTTGGCTCGTACCACCTTTTCAGAGCGGGGCCCCGGGCCGGAAGGTCAATCGAAGGTAAAGGGATCGTCAAAAGCGTGACATTTCCCACGTCCTGCCCTCGGAGGGGCCGGCCGGGGGCGGGGGAGCGGGGTGGCGGAGGGTGGTTACGGTGGGCGGATGACGAACGAACCGCGGCTTGAGCCGATCACCCCCGCCAACCTCGACGCCGCGATCGGGATCAGGGTCCGGCCGGAGCAGGAGCACCTGGTGTCGCCGGTGGTGAACTCGCTCGCGGAGGCGTACGTCTACCCCGGGGTGGCGTGGCCGCGGCTGATCGTCGACGGGGAGCGGGTGGTGGGGTTCCTGATGGCGTTCTTCGACATCGACTTCAGGGGCGACGGCGGCACCGACATCCGCTCCGGGCTGTGGCGGCTCAACATCGCGGCCGGCGAACAGGGGCGCGGGTACGGCCGGTTCGCGGTGGAGGCGGTGGCCGCCGAGATCCGCCGCCGGGGCGGCGGCCGGATGACCGTCACCTGGCACCCGGGCGCGGACGGCCCCGAGGGCTTCTACCTGGGACTGGGCTTCCGCCGGACGGGCGAGACCAGCGGGACCGACCTGGTGGGGGAGTTGGAGCTGACGCGGGACCGAGTCCGGGACCGCTGAGGGATGTCCCGGCCCCGGCCTCGGCCCCGGACGGCGGCGGGGCGGGTGGGCGCGCCGGCAGGGGCCTCCTGCCCGGGGCGCCGGTGGGGGCGTCGTTCCGGGGTCCGGGCGAGGTCGGGGACCCACGGCGCCGCCGACTCCTTCGAGTCCGGCGCGGCGTGCCGGTGACCGCCGCCGGGAGGGGAGTCGGCGCCACCACGGCGCCCGGCTGCCGGCCGTCCAGGCCGAAGGGGACGGCCGGCCGCATCCTGGGCGGAGTCCCCGGGTGCTCCGACGGCCGTGAGGGCGGCGTTCGCCCGGTCCGGTGCTTCCGGCGGCAACTCGGCGCCGCCGAGCAGCAGTAGTAGCAGCAGCGTTGTCGTGGACGCCGGGCGCGGGCGGGACGTCCGCAAACGGCGCGGCGTCGTCGTGTGCTGCGCTAGCCTCGGAGCGCGAGCCGGCGGGCGTCGAGGCGGACCTCGACCGAGGGCGAAGAGCGGGGGAGCGGCGGCGTGGGCGGGTGGCGGATCTGGCTGCAGGAGCAACCGGCCCTCGCCATGGTCGAGATCTCCGAGGCCGACGCCGACCTGTTCGCGCTCGTCAACGCCGCGCTGATCCTCCTCGACGGCCGCGCCGGCGCGCCCGTCGACGAGTGGGGCGACCTGCGCAGCGTCGTCCTGGCCCCCACCGTCACCGCCGAGCTGTTCGTCGACCCCGACGAGCGCACCATCGACGTGCTCCGGCTGGTCTGGCTGCCGCTCTGAAGCGGCGGGGCGCCGCCCTTCCTTCGGTGACCCCTTTCGTCCCGCCGCCCCCTCCTCTCCCGGGCCCGGGTGGATGCCCGCGCTGACCCTCCATTGGGAGAGCGCTCTCCCGCGATGATCCGACGAGAGCGAGATGTTTGCCGTCAGGGTCTCTACTTTTCTCTCGCCATGAACTAACCTGATGCGGCGGCGTTTCCCCCAGGTAAAGCCGAGGTTTCAAGTCGTCCCCACAGAAGACTTGACGCCCGGTGCGGCCTGCCGCGAGACTCCGAGCGGAGAGCGCTCTCCAAGGCTTTCCCACCCCCACCCCACCCACCGCTCACAGCAGGAGGAGCCAATGCGGCTCGCCCCTCCCCCCTCCGGTGCCCCCATGCGCCGGACGCCTGCCGTACTCGCCGCCGCGGCCCTGGTCGCGGGTGCCGTCACGATGATCCCGGGAACCGCGCAGGCCGCGGACTCGGTGATCTCCCAGGGCAAGGCCGTCACCGCCTCGTCCAGCGAGAACGGCGGCACCCCGGCCACCGCCGCCGTCGACGGCAGCCTCGGGACCCGCTGGTCCTCGGCCGCCTCGGACCAGCAGTGGCTGCAGGTCGACCTCGGCGCCGTCGCGAGCATCAGCAAGGTGCAGCTCAACTGGGAGGCCGCGTACGGCAAGGCCTACCAGATCCAGACGTCCAACGACGGCACCACCTGGACGACGGTCTACTCCACCACCACCGGCGCCGGCGGCACCGAGGTGCTGAACGTGTCCGGCTCCGGCCGGTACGTCCGGATGAACGGCATCACCCGCGGCACCGGCTACGGCTACTCCCTCTGGGAGTTCCAGGTGTACGGCTCGTTCGGGGGCACCACCCCGACCCCGACCTGTTCCGCGGACAACGCCGCGCAGGGCAAGGCCGCGACCGCCTCGTCCACCGAGAACGGCGGCACCCCGGCGTCCGCCGCCGTGGACGGCAGCACCGGGACCCGCTGGTCCTCGGCCGCCGCCGACCCGCAGTGGCTGCAGGTCGACCTCGGCAGCGTCCAGCAGCTGTGCCAGGTCGACCTCAGGTGGGAGGCCGCGTACGGCAAGGCGTACCAGATCCAGACGTCCAACGACGGCACCAGCTGGGCGACGGTCTACTCCACCACCACCGGCGCCGGCGGCACCGAGACGCTCACCGTCTCCGGCTCCGGCCGCTACGTGCGGATGTACGGCACCCAGCGCGCCACCGCCTACGGCTACTCGCTGTGGGAGCTGGGCGTGCACACCGGTGGCGGCGGCTCGACCACCCCGCCGGTGCAGGGCGGCGGCGACCTCGGCCCGAACGTGCTGGTCTTCGACCCGTCCACGCCGAACATCCAGGCCACGGTCGACGACGTCTTCAAGAAGCAGGAGTCGAACCAGTTCGGCACCGAGCGCTACGCGCTGCTGTTCAAGCCGGGCACGTACAACAACATCAACGCCCAGATCGGCTTCTACACCTCGATCGCCGGCCTCGGCCTGAACCCGGACGACACCACCTTCAACGGCGACGTCACCGTCGACGCGGGCTGGTTCAACGGCAACGCCACCCAGAACTTCTGGCGCTCCGCCGAGAACCTGCACCTCAAGCCGGTCAGCGGCACCGACCGCTGGGCCGTCTCGCAGGCCGCGCCGTTCCGCCGGATGCACGTCGAGGGCGGCCTCAACCTCGCCCCGAACGGGTACGGTTGGGCCTCGGGCGGCTACATCGCCGACTCGAAGATCGACGGCCAGGTCGGCAACTACTCGCAGCAGCAGTGGTACACCCGCGACAGCTCGATCGGCGGCTTCTCCAACGGCGTCTGGAACCAGACCTTCTCCGGCGTCCAGGGCGCGCCCGCCCAGGGCTTCCCGAACCCGCCGTACACCACGCTCGACACCACGCCCGTCTCGCAGGAGAAGCCGTTCCTCTACCTGGACGGCAACGCCTACAAGGTGTTCGTGCCCGCCAAGCGCACCAACGCCCGCGGCACCTCCTGGGGCGCCGGCACCCCGCAGGGCAGCTCGCTGCCGCTCGACCAGTTCTACGTGGTGAAGTCCGGCGCGACCGCCGCGAGCATCAACCAGGCGCTCGCCCAGGGCCTCAACCTGCTCTTCACCCCCGGCGTCTACCACGTCGACCAGACCATCAACGTCACCCGCCCGGACACCGTGGTGCTCGGCCTCGGCCTCGCCACCGTCATCCCGGACAACGGCGTCACCGCGATCAAGGTCGCCGACGTCGACGGCGTCAAGGTCTCCGGCCTGCTGCTGGACGCCGGCACCGTCAACTCCCCGGCCCTGCTCCAGGTCGGCAACGCCACCCCCGGAGCCAACCACGCGGCCGACCCGACCGTCATCCAGGACGTCTTCGTCCGGGTCGGCGGCGTCACCGCCGGCAAGGCCACCAACGGCATGGTGATCAACAGCAACAACACCATCGTCGACCACACCTGGATCTGGCGCGCCGACCACGGCGCGGGCGTCGGCTGGGAGACCAACCGCTCCGACTACGGCTTCGTCGTGGGCGGCAACGACGTCCTCGCCACCGGCCTGTTCGTCGAGCACTTCAACAAGTACGACGTGTGGTGGAAGGGCAACGGCGGCCGGACGATCTTCTTCCAGAACGAGAAGGCGTACGACGCGCCCAACCAGGCCGCGATCCAGAACGGCAGCACCAAGGGCTACGCCGCGTACAAGGTCGAGGACAGCGTCACCACCCACGAGGGCTGGGGCCTGGGCAGCTACTGCTACTTCAACGTCGACCCGACCATCGTGATGGACCACGGCTTCGAGGTCCCGAACGCGCCCGGCGTCAAGCTGCACGACGTCCTGGTCAACTCGCTCGGCGGCAACGGCCAGTTCCTGCACGTGGTCAACAACACCGGCGCCGGCACCTCCGGCACCGGGACCGTCCCCTCCAACCTGGTCTCCTACCCGTGACGGTAGCCGACGGCCGGTAGGAGGACAGGCGGCCACCGCCCCCGTGCCCGGGGCGGTGGCCGCCGCCTTTTCACACCCGGACCCCGGCCAGCGCCAACTCCCGCCCCCGCCAGCGGCGGCGCAGCCAGCGGTCGTGCCCCGCCAGCACCACCGCCCCCGGGCCGCCGGAGCCGATCGCCTCCTCCAACTCGTCGCACAGCAGCGGGGAGAGGTGGTTGGTCGGCTCGTCCAGCAGGAGGAGCCGGGGCGGCCGGGCCACCAGCAGGGCCAGCGCGAGCCGGCGGCGCTGCCCCACCGAGAGCGCCCCGACCGGGCGGTCCAGGTCGGCCGCCGCCAGCAGGCCGAGCGCCGACAGCGGCACCCGCTCCGCCGCCTCGGCCCCCACCGCCCGCGCGTAGGTCGCGCGGGCGGTGCGGTCCGGACGGGCGAACACGGTGTCCTGCGCGAGCAGGCCCACCGTCAGGCCCGGCCGCCGCCGCACCTCGCCCGTGACGGCCGGGGGCGGGAGCGAGGTCGGGGACGGCCCGCAGGCCAGCACCGCCAGCAGCGTCGACTTGCCCGTCCCGTTGCCGCCGGTCACCAGCAGCCGGTCCCCGTCGGCGAGTTCGAACGAGAGCGGGGCCAGCCGCCCCGGGACGCCGACCCCGAGCAGGGCGACCAGCGGGCCGGACTCCGCCGCCGTTTCCGGGGACGGTGCCGGGGACGGGTGCGCGGGCGGCGGGGTGAAGCGCAGCGGCGCGGGGGGTTCGGCGACCCGGGTCCGCTCCAGCTCCGCCAGCCGGCGGGACGCGTCGCGCACCCGCCGGGAGACCTGCTGCTGCACCCGGCCGGCCCGGTGCCCGTACCCCATCTTCTCGTTGTCCGTCCGGCCCCGGTCCGGGGCGACCCGGTGCGCGGTCACCCCCGCCGAGTGCCGCAGCCGCTCCGACTCCTCCCGCTCCTCGGCCCAGCGGCGCTCCCAGCGGGCCCGGGCGGCCCGCTTCGCGGCCAGGTAGTCGAGGTAGCCGCCGCCGAAGCGCACCGGCCCGTCCGCCGCCGGATCCAGGTCGAGCAGGTCGGTGCAGACCGCCTCCAGGAACGCCCGGTCGTGGCTGGCGACCACCACCGTGCCCGACAGGTGGCGGAGTTGGTCCTCCAGGAAGGCGGACGCCGCGTCGTCCAGGTGGTTGGTCGGCTCGTCCAGCAGCACCGCCGAGGGGCGGCGCACCAGCAGCGCCGCCAGCGCCAGCCGCCCGCGCTGCCCGCCGGAGAGCGAGCCGAGCGCGCGCCCCGGCCCGAGGCCGGACAGGCCCAGGCCGTCCAGCACCAGGGCCGCCCGGCGGTCGGCGTCCCAGGCGCCGCGCTCCTCGGCCAGTTCGAGGCGCCGCCCGTACTCCGCCAACAGGCCCGGCAGGGACGGGTGTTGCTCGGGCAGGGCGGCCAACTCGGAACCAAGGCGATCCAGTTCCGCCAGGTCGGTGCGGGCCTCGCGCAGCGCCTCGTCCAGCACCGAGGCGAGCGTCGCGGTCGCGTCGAACGGCAACTCCTGGTGCAGGAAACCGAGATCGGCGGGCCGGACGACGCTGCCCGCGTCGGGCTCGTCGATCCCGGCGAGCACCCGCAGCAGCGTCGACTTGCCGCAGCCGTTCTCGCCGATCAGGCCGATCCGGCGGCCCGGCGCGGCCGTCAGCGACAGCCCGTCCAGCACCCGGCGGCCGCCCAGGACCCGGACCACCTCGTGCGCGACCAGCGCCGTCACGCCGCCACCTCCGTCAACTGCCCGTCCGCCAGCAGCAGTCGGCGCCCGACCCCGATCTCCGTCAGGAACCGCTCGTCGTGGCTGACCACCACGAACGCGCCCCGGTACGCCTCCAGGGCGCTCTCCAACTGGCCCACGCCCACCAGGTCCAGGTTGTTGGTCGGCTCGTCCAGCAGCAGCAACTTCGGCGCCGGCTCGGCGTACAGCACGCACGCCAGCGTCGCCCGCAGCCGCTCGCCGCCCGACAGCACCCGCACCGGCAGGTGCGCGCCCGCACCCCGGAACAGGAAACGGGCCAGCAGGTTCATCCGCTCCGCCTCCGGCCGCTCCGGCGCGGAACGGGCGAAGTTCTCCGCCACCGAGAGGGCGTCGTCCAGCAGGTCCAGCCGCTGCGACAGGTACGCCACCCGGCCCTCGCCGCGCCGCGACTCCCCGCCCGCGAGCGGCAGGTCACCGCCGACCAGCCGCAGCAGGGTGCTCTTCCCGGCGCCGTTCGCCCCGGTCAGCGCGATCCGCTCCGGCCCCCGGACGACCAGGTCCACCCCGCCGGGTCCGAACAGCTCCCGGTCGCCCAGCCGGGCCCGCATCCCCGTGCCGTGGAACAGCGTCCGCCCCGCCGGGACGTGCGTGTCCGGCAGCTCCAGGCTCAGCCGCTGCTCCTCGCGCACCGCCCGACCCGCCTCGTCCAGCCGGGCCCGCGCCTCGTCCACCCGCGCCGCGTGCACCTGTCCCGCGCGGCCCGCCGACTCCTGCGCGCCGCGCTTCATGGTGCCCGCGAAGATCTTCGGCAGGCCCGCGCTCTTCAGGTTCCGCGCCGCGTTGCCCGCCCGCCGGTCGGCCCGCTCGCGGGCCTGCTGCAACTCGCGCTTCTCCCGCTTCAGGTGCTGCTCGGCGCTGCGGACGTTGCGCTCCGCGACCTCCCGCTCCGCCCGCACCGCCTCCTGGTACGCGGTGAAGTCGCCCCCGTACAGCCGCAGTTCACCACCGTCCAGCTCGGCGATCCGCTCCATCCGGTCCAGCAACGCGCGGTCGTGGCTGACCAGCAGGACGGAGCCGTTGAAATCGGTGAGGACGTCGTACAGGCGCTGCCGGGCGGCCGCGTCCAGGTTGTTGGTCGGCTCGTCCAGCAGCAACACGTCCGGGCGGCGCAGCAGTTGGGCCGCCAGGCCGAGTGAGACCACCTGGCCGCCGCTGAGCGTGCCCAGGCTCCGGTCCAGCGCGAGACCGCCCAGGCCGAGGCGGTCGAGCTGGGCGCGGGTGCGCTCCTCGACGTCCCAGTCGTCGCCGATCACCGCGAAGTGCTCCTCCGCGACGTCACCCGACTCGACGGCGTCCAACGCCCGGATCACGGCGTCGACGCCCAGCACCTGGGCCACGGTCAGCCCCGCCGTCAACGGCAGGCTCTGCGGCAGGTACCCGAGCGTCCCCGAGACGCTCAACGACCCGGCCGTGGGCCGGAGTTCACCGGCGACCAGCCGCAGCAGGGTCGACTTGCCGGAACCGTTCGGCGCGACCAGGCCGGTCCGGCCCGGCGGCAGGCTGAACGACAGGTCACGGAAGACCGGAGTGTCGTCCGGCCAGGAGAAGGACATGCGGGAGCAGACGACGGCGACGTCGGACACGGTGAGACCTCGAAGGGTGCGGAACGGGCAGGGGCATGGTCAACCGCCGCTGCCCGAAAGATGGCTGGGGGAGTGGGAGAAAAAGGGGACGACGAAACGGACCACTCCGGCAGCGCTCCTGTGCGCCGGCCGGTGGCCGTCAGGACCGGGTCTCACCCGGAGATGTCGTCGTCACCCGCCACTTGCCTGTCCCTCTTCCACGATGTCCGCGGTGTCCGCGAAGTCCGCGGTACGCGTGCGCACCTGTTGCGCCGATCCGACTGTAACAGGCCGTCCGGCGCCGCCGGAGGCACCGGCGCCGCCGGAGCGCCGGAACGGGACGGACGGGGTCGGGCACCGCGCCCCGGGCAGGGGGGAGGGCGCGGTGCCCGACGGGCACCCTGCCGGGTCGGGGTGGGGCCGCCGGGGAAGGGCCCGGACCCGGCAGGGTCGGGGACGCACGGGCGGTGGGGGACGCCCGTGCGCCGGGTTCAGGGGGTGCCGGAGGCGGACCGGCCCTCGCGTGCCATGGTGTCCTGCCCACCTCCTCGGTGCGCGCAACCGGCGTGCGCACGTACCGGAGACCCCGCCCGGCGCCCCCCGATAACAGAAATTCCGCCCCGGACCGGAGATTTCTGTTGGCGACCGCCCCCGCCGACGGTCTCCCAGGACGGAGAACGCCCCGCGGAAGCCGATCCGCGGAGAACACCACCGCCCCACGCAGAGGAACACGCCCATGCCGCACACCAGACGCAGTGGACCCGACGCCGCAACGGTGGCGGCGGCCCGGGCCGGCGACCGGCGCGCCCTGGAGGAACTGGTGGCCCAGAGCCTGCCGCTGGTCTACAACATCGTCGGACGGGCGCTCGACGGCCACGCCGACACCGACGACGTCGTACAGGAGACGCTGTTGCGCACCCTCCGCGGCCTGCCCGACCTGCGGGACCCCGCCGCCTTCCGGTCCTGGCTGGTGGCCATCGCCGTCCGGCAGGTCCGCACCCGGCAGTCCGACCGCGCCGCCGCCCGCGACCGCTCCGCCCGGCTGGAGGACGCCGAGGCCATCCCCGACCCCGCCCTCGACTTCGCCGGCCTGACCGTGCTGCGCCTCGGACTCACCGCCCAGCGCCGCGAGGTCGCCGAAGCCACCCGCTGGCTCGACCCCGACGACCGCGAACTCCTCGCCCTGTGGTGGCTCAAGGAGACCGGCGAACTCGACCGGTCCGACCTGGTCGCCGCCCTCGGCCTCGGCCCCGGCCACACCGCCGTCCGGATCGGCCGGATGAAGAAGCAGCTCGAACTCTCCCGCCTGCTGGTCCGCGCCCTCGCCGCCGAACCCCGCTGCCCCGGCCTGACCGCCGCCACCACCGGCTGGGACGGCACCCCCGGCCCGCTCTGGCGCAAACGCCTCGCCCGGCACGTCCGCGACTGCCCGCGCTGCACCGAGGAACAGGCCGGGCTGCTCCCCGCCGAACGGCTGCTGTACGGCCTGCCGCTGCTGGCCGTACCGCCGCACCTCGACCCGGCCCGGATCGTGGACGCCCTCGGGGTCGCGGGCGGGTCC
Organism: Kitasatospora sp. NPDC015121; assembly: GCF_055562955.1. Classification (NCBI taxonomy): domain Bacteria; kingdom Bacillati; phylum Actinomycetota; class Actinomycetes; order Kitasatosporales; family Streptomycetaceae; genus Kitasatospora; species Kitasatospora sp. NPDC015121. The sequence goes on along the minus strand of NZ_JBVHEH010000009.1, from coordinate 215,140 downwards.
GGTGCGTCCGGCGGCGGGACGGGCGGGTCCGGTGCGCCCGGTGGCGGGGCGGGTGCGTCCGGTGGGCTGCGGGCCGCGTTCGCCAAGCCGGTGCTCGGCGGGGCGGCGGTGGCGCTGGCCGCCGTCGCCGTCCTGGTGGGCGCCGAGCTGACACCGAACCGGCCGGCCGCGCCCGTCGCCCCGGCCACGGCGGCGGGGGAGGCGCAGGCGCAGGCGGAGGCGGAGGCGGCCGGTCCACCGAGTCCGTCCGCGTCCGGGTCCGTCGCGCCGTCGCCTTCCCCACCGCCTTCCCCGTCCCCGTCCTCGTCCCCGTCGCCGTCGCCGTCCGCGGTGTCGTCCAAGCCCGTCGCCGCCGGGTCGGCGCAGCCGGGCGGGGTGGTCGCGTCCGCGCGCAAGGGCGTCGGGGTGTGGCGGTTCGACGGGGTGAGCCAGGCGCTCGCGGCCTCGGGGGCGGGCTGGTACTACACCTGGTCGACCCAGCACCCGGGGGTCACGACGCCCGCGGGGGCGTCGTTCGTCCCGATGGTCTGGGGCGCGGACGCGGTCACCGACACCGCGCTCGCCCAGGCCCGGGCCGGCGGCCCGTACCTGCTGGGCTTCAACGAGCCCGACATGGCCGCGCAGGCGAACATGACGGTCGACCGGGCGCTCGAACTGTGGCCGGAGCTGATGCGGACCGGGCAGGCGCTGGGCAGCCCGGCGGTCGCGTACGGGGCCGACACGCCCGGCGGCTGGCTGGACCGGTTCATGTCGGGCGCCGCCGCGAAGGGCTACCGGGTCGACTTCGTCGCCCTGCACTGGTACGGCGGCGACTTCCGCACCCCGCAGGCCGTCCAGCAGCTGACCGCCTACCTGGACGCGGTGTACCGGCGCTACCACAAGCCGATCTGGCTCACCGAGTACGCGCTGATCGACTTCTCGCAGGGCGCCCGCTTCCCCACCGCCGACCAGCAGGCCGCCTTCGTCACCGCCTCCGCGAAGGCCCTCGACGCGCTGCCCTACCTCCAGCGCTACGCCTGGTTCGGCCTCGGCGCGGACCCGGCGAAGCCCAGCAGCGGCCTGTTCACCGACGGCCGGACCCCGACCGCGGCCGGCCGCGCCTACCAGGCCGCCCGCTGAGCACCCGGCCGGTCCTCCGCCCGTCCGGGGGCCTCAGCCGAGCGGGTGCGGCGGGGGGCGGAAGCCGCCGAGGGGTCCCTCCAGGAGTTCGGCGAGGCGCAGCGGGGTGCGGTCCTCGTACCCCGGGCCGATCAGTTGGACGCCGACCGGGAGGCCCTCGGCGGACGGGCCGGTGGGGACGGCGGTGGCGGGCAGGCCGGGCATGGTGGCGAGGCCGGCCCAGACCAGTTGGTCCAGGTAGCGGTGGTCGGTGCCGTCGATGGTGATCCGGCGTTTCAGCAGGTCCGGGTCCTGGTGGTGCGGGAAGGCGGCGGTGGGGGTGACCGGGGCGACGACGACGTCGAACTCGGTGAACAGCCGCCGCCAGGCCCGCCGGTGGAGTTCGCGCCGGTGGTCGGCGGCCAGCCAGTCCCGGTGGGTGAGCGTCGCGCCGCGCAGCCGCGCGGCGTGCAGGCTGCGGTCGTCGGCGTGCAACCCGGCTGCCGCGACGCGCAGTTCCTCGTACGCGTCGGCGGGGAACCCGGCGGTGGCGACGGCGAACAGCAGCAGCATGTAGAGCTCGGCGGCCTCGACGAGGTCGGGCAGCAGCGAACCGTGCCGCAGCGGGTGGTGCCGCTCGACCCGGGCCCCGCCGGCGGCGAGCGCGTCGGCGACCCGGGCGACGCCCGCGCGGACGTCGGCGCCGGTCGGCAGCAGCGGGTGCTCGTCCAGCACCAACACCCGGAAGTCGCCCAGCCGTTCGTGCCGGGCGGGTGGGAGCACGGTGGTGTGCGCCAGGCCCAGGGTCAGCGGGTCCGGGCCGAGCAGCACGTCGAACAGCAGCGTCAGGTCGCGGGCCGACCGGGCCATCGGACCGGCCACGGCGAGCTCGACGTCCGCGGGCAGCGCGGGCGCGGACGGCGGGGTCATGCCGCGGGTGGGCAGCAGGTGCAGCGTCGGCTTGTGCGCGTGGACGCCGCAGAAGTGCGCGGGGGTGCGCAGCGAGCCGCCGATGTCCGAGCCCAGCGAGAGCGCGCCGAACCCGGCGGCCAGCGCCGCCGCCGACCCGCCGGAGGAGCCGCCCGGGGTGCGGTCCGGGTCCCACGGGTTGGTGGTGGTGCCGTGGATCTCGTTGTACGTCTGGATGTCCCGCAGTCCGAGCGGCACGTTGGTCTTGCCCAGCACCACCGCACCCGCCGCCCTCACCCGCGCCACCAGCAGCGCGTCCTGCGCCGCCCGGTGGCCGCGGAACTCCGGAACGCCCCAGGTGGTGGGCAGCCCGGCGACGTCGAACGACTCCTTCACGGTGACCGGCACCCCCAGCAGCGGCCGCCGCTCCCCCCGCCCCAGCGCCAGGTCCGCCTCCCGCGCCGAGGCCCTGGCCCGTTCGAAGTCCGGCGCGCAGACCGCGTTCACCACCCCGTCCATCCGCTCGATCCGCTCGATCGCGTGCTCGGTCAGTTCCACCGAGCTGACGTCCCCGGCCCGCAGGGCCGCCGTCAGCTCCTCGGCCGTCGCATAGGTCCACTTCTCCATGGACAGGACCGTACGTGCACCTCCGGAGGGGCACGAAACACCGATTCGGGCAAGGGAGTTCCCCTTCCGGGCGGACTGTTCCGCCGGCGGGCGCGGGCGTGGCGGCTCAGAGGCTGGTCTGGCCCTTCCGCAGCGGCAGCAGGCGTTCCTGGGGGCCGTTGCCGTCCTCCCAGTGCAGGCGGACGGTGAACCGGCGGTCGCCGCGGTGGTCGTCGCCGAGGGGGAGCCAGGGGAGGGGGTAGCGGCCGTCGCGGTCGATCCGGGCGAGCGGGAACTCGTCCGGACCGAGGTCGGCGAGCTCGACCGGATCGCCGTCGGCGGCGGTGAGTTCGATCCGGACGGCGGTCGCGGGGGCGGGGCCCCGGTTCCATATCACCAGGTGGTAGCCGGCCTCCCGGATCGTCTCGTCGGGGAGCTTCACCCGGGCGAACTCCGCGGTCCGGTGGAAGTACGCGGTGACCTCGGCGGCCCGGGACTCCCGTCCCCGGCTGCGGTACTGCTGGTACGCGGTGGCGGCGGACAGGGCCAGTGCGGCCAGTGCGATCACGGTGCCCAGCCAGGCGTTCATGCGGACGGATCCCCCTCTGTGCTGCTCGTCGTCCGGCGTCCCCGGGCGATCGACCCGCTCAGCGTAGGGGTGTGCGCCGACCGGGGGCGGCGCGGGCCGGGTGCGGTGCGCGGCGGCCGGTGCCGGGGCGGGGTCAGGGGAGGTCGTCGAGCGGGTGGTCGGCGGGGGCGGGGGTGTGCAGGCGGCGGAGGAAGGCGAGGACGCCGGTGGTGCCGGTGGCGTGACCGGGGGACTGGCGGACCAGGCTGGCGTCGGGGAAGACCGGGCGGTCGGCGGGGCCGACCGAGCGGGCCAGGACGAGGGCGGCGACGGTGTGCGCGGCGTCGTGGAACTCCGGTGCCCCGGGGGCGAGTCGGAGCATCAGGTCGCCGACTCCGGCCAGGCCGCAGCACTGGGTGACCAGCGGCATCCGGGGGGCCAGGGCGAGGCAGGCGCGGGCGCAGTCCTCGGCGAGGGCGCGGTGGGCGGGGTCGCCGAGCTGTGCGGCGGCGCGGGCCAGGACGGTGCCGATCCCGGCCAGGCCCCGGCACCAGGAGCCGTAGCGGCGGGTGGCGCCGGGGCGGGCGGCGGCGGTGAGCAACGCCGGTGTGGCGGCGGCGAGTCGGGCGCAGGCCCGGGCGGCGTGGCGGCGCGAGAGCGGGTCGCCGGTGGCGCGGGCGTGGGCGAGCAGGAAGTGGGCGACGCCCGCGTCACCGTGGGCGAGGCCCAGGGTGAGGGCGGCGTCGCCGGCCCGCGGGGTGGCGGGAGGGGTCAACCGGGCGTGCCCGTCGACGAGTTGGTCGCGGCAGGCGGTGGCGACGGCGAGGTGCCGTTCGGCGGCGGCCGGGTCGGCGCGGGCGAGCAGCAGGTGGCCGAGGCCGATCCCGGCGGCCCCGTCGATCAGGTCGGCCTCCGGCGCTCCGCCGTCCGCGCGGCGGGTCGGCAGGTCGGTCGCGGCCTCCGGCGGCGGTGTCCCGGCGGCGGTCAGGAACAGGTCGACGCCGACCCGTCCGCAGTACAACCCGGCCGGGAGGGTGCGCTGTTGGCGGGCCGTCCAGTCGGCGAGCGCCGCGACGGCGGCGGGCACGCCGGGGCGGTCCGGGTGCCGGACGAGCTCCAGTCCGAGCCCGGAGCTGCCGCCGTAGACGTCGAGCGGGGTGGGCACGCCGCTCCGCCCGGCCCGCGCCGGATCGGCGATCCGGTGCGCCTCGGCGACGCAGTACGCGACGGTGTGCTCGACGATCTCCGCCAGCCGGTCGGGAGGCAGCGCCGCCGTCCCGGCGCGCGGGGCGCGGTCACCCGGCCGGGAGGGGCGGCGGGCGAAGGCGAGCAGGCCGCCGGCGCGCAGCCGGTCCGCGCCGCGGGTCCGGGCGTCCGGGTCGGGGTCGGTCAACTCGGCGACCAGGGAGCGCAGTCGGCGGTTCTCCGGGCCGGGGAGGGCGAACTCCAGGCAGGTCAGGGTGCGTTCGCGGTCGACGGCGTGGTCGGGGTCGAGGACGACCGGGTCGAGGCCGGTGGCGGCGAAGTACAGGGTCATGCCGAGGGCGTGGTGGTCGTCGGCGGGCCGGGCGGGGGCCCCGGGGCGGTGGACGGGGGCGCTGTAGCCGGGGGTCGAGCCGTCCGGGCCGGTGCCGTGCCGGGCGCTGATGCCGAAGTCGACCAGGTGGCACCGGCCCCGGGCGTCGAGGACGACGTTGTCCGGCTTGAGGTCGCGCACCACCACGCCCCGCCGGTGGATCCCGTCCAGGACGTGCAGCAGGCGGACGGCGAGCCGGCCCGGGGCGGCGAGCGGGCCGCGCAGGTGCACCTCGCGGCGCAGGTCGCGGCTGCCGAGGTCCTCGGTGACCAGGTACTCGTCGGTGCGGTGGCGGAAGTAGTCGAGGGCGCGCGGGACGCCGGGGAGGCCGTCGAGCGCGGTGAGGACGGCGTGCTCGTTGCGGAGGCGGTCGCGGGCGTCGGAGCCGTCGACGTCCTCGGCGACGTGGGCACGGGCCTGCTTGACCACGACGGACCGCCCGGTCTCCCGGTCCACGGCGCGGTAGACGTTGCCCTGCGCCTTGCGGGCGATCCCGCCGGTCACCCGGTAGCGTCCGCCGCCGAAGCCGCCCGCGTCCCCGACGGCGGGAGCGCCGGAGTCGCCGGGGCCGCTGCGGTCGTCGGCCGGGGCGTTCGCGGGGCGGTCGGCGAACGGGTCCTCGGCCCACGGCGGGCAGCGGTACGCGGTGCCCGCCAGGCCGTCGAAGAGGCGCCCGTCGGGGCCGGTCATCACCGATTCGAGGCGCCCGCCGCGACCGGTCCGGTAGTCGCCGGTGAACGGCCCGTACCGGTAGTAGACCGGTGCGTCGGGGTCGAGGCGCCGGTCGCCGGTGACCGGCGGGCCTTCGTGGCCGCGCAGGGCGGCGGCCAACTCCGCGGCGAGCGGGAGGAGTTCGTCCGGCGGCGGATAGACGGTGATCGCCTTGCCGACCGAGGCGGCGTTGCGCGTACCGGAGTTGAGGGTCCGCAGCACCTCGGGGTCGCGGGCCCACTTGGCGTGGCAGACGTGGCGGGCCAGCACCGGCAGGACGAGGGCGAGGACGGCGTCCAGGGTCCCGGGGCGGGCGGAGACGTGGAGCTTCCAGCCGTGCTCCATCGCCGGCATCCGCGGATCGTTCAGGTACGACCAGGTGTCGTCGGACCAGGGGCGGCGACCGGCGATGGGCCCGGCCACCGTCAGGAGTTGAAGTCGCAGCCGACGCGGGTGGTCGCGGTGACCCACGGGTCGGCCAGACAGGCCGTGGGGTCGAGGTCGGTGCGGTCGTCGTCCTCGAACAGCAGGGTCTCGTCGTCCACGGCCAGCGGGCCGGCGTCGCGGATCGCGGTGGGGGTGGCAACGGGCATGTGACGCCTCCAGGTCTTGTCGCGCGTCCGGCGCGGCCGCGGGTTTGCGTCCGGCGCCGTGGACCGCCGGGCCCGATCGGGCCGAAGTCCTGGAGCACGAAGGTAGGCAGGAACGGTGCACCTGACAAGGGGGCGGACGGGCCGGTTCCGCACCGGCGGCCGGGCGGTGGGGCCGGTGGTGCGGACGGGACGGGAGGGGCGCGGGCCCGCTCGACCGGTCGAACTCCCCCGGGGTGGTGCGCACCGCTGCGGGCGGTGGGGTAGGAAGGCACCGACGGTCTTGTCGGGGAAGGGAGTCCGGGTGTCGGTGGCGGGGATCGACGTGGAGCGGGTGCGGCGGGAGACGGCGGGTGCCGGGCGGGTGGCGCACCTGAACAACGCGGGGGCGGCGCTGGCGCCCCGGGTGGTGGTGGACGCCGTGGTGGAGCACCTGCGGCTGGAGGAGGCGACCGGGGGGTACGAGGCGGCGGAGGCGCGGGCGGACCGGATCGAGCGGACGTACGACGCGCTGGCGCGGCTGGTCGGGGCCGGGCGGGAGGACATCGCGCTGGCGGAGAACGCCACCCGGGCCTGGGACATGGTGTTCCACGCGCTGCCCTGGGCGCCGGGCGACCGGATCCTGACCGGGCGGTCCGAGTACGCGAGCAACGCGCTGTCCTTCCTGCAGGCGGCCAGCCGCCACGGGGTGCGGGTCGACGTGGTGCCGGACGACGAGACCGGGCAGCTCGACGTGCAGGCGCTGCGCGCGATGCTCGACGAGCGGGTCCGGCTGGTCGCGGTCACCCACGTGCCGACCCAGGGCGGGCTGGTCAACCCGGCCGTCGAGATCGGGAAGGCGGCCCGCGAGGCGGGGGCGGTCTACCTGCTGGACGCCTGCCAGTCGGTCGGCCAACTGCCGCTCGACGTCGACGAGATCGGCTGCGACCTGCTCACCGCGCCCGGCCGCAAGTTCCTCCGCGGCCCGCGCGGCACCGGCTTCCTGTACTGCTCGCCGCGGATCCGGGAGCAACTGGAGCCGCCCTTCGTCGACCTGCACGCGGCGACCTGGACCGCCGCCGGCGACTACCGGCTGCGCGCCGACGCCCGCCGCTTCGAGAGCTGGGAGGCCGACTACGCGGCCCGGATCGGGCTCGGCGTCGCGGCCGAGTACGCCCTCGACCTCGGCCTCGACGCGATCGCGGACCGGGCCACCGGGCTGGGCGCGGCCCTGCGGGCCCGCCTGGGCGAGCTGCCGGGGGTGCGGCTGCACGACCTCGGCGCCCGCCGGTGCGCCATCGTGACCTTCACCGTCGCGGGCCGCGACAGTCGCGACGTCGCCCGCGTCCTGCGCGAGCGGGGCGTCAACGTCTCGGTCTCGCACGCCGAGTACGCCCGCTGGGACTTCGACCCGCGCGGCCTGGAGTCGGTCGTCCGGGCCTCGCCGCACTACTACAACACCGAGGACGAACTCGACCGCCTGGTAGGGGCGTTGCCCGCGCCGCAGGTCAACTGAGCTCGGCGGGAGAGTCGGAGGGGAGGGCGGCGGGGCGGCCGGCGATGCCGTGCAGGAGGAGGTCAGTGAGGGTGTCGACCACCTCGTCGTCGCCGTGGGCGGGTTGCCCGGTGGTGAGCAGGGCGTAGGAGAGCAGGCCGAGCATCGCGCCCATCGCCGGGGCGAGCAGGGCCGGGTCGCCGGGGAGCGGGCGGCCCTGCTCGCGCAGGTGGTCGAGGTGGTCCCGGATCACCTCGGTGTCCGAGGTGAGGCGCTGCCAGGCCCGGCCGGAGCGGGGGCCCTCGGCGACCATCGACTCGAACCGGGCGATGGTGACCGGCAGGTGGTCGCGCATCGCCTGCCAGGACGCGCCCAGGTGGGCGCGCAACTGCTCCCGGTCGCCCAGGTCGTGGTCGCGCGGGTGGACCTCGGCGACGACCTGCTCGCGGGCCTGGGCCCGGACGTCGTCGAGCAGCGCGCGCAGCAGTTCGTCCTTGTCGGCGAAGTGCGCGTAGAACGAGCCGGTGGCCCGCCCGGCCGCCGCGGTGATGTCGGTGATCTTCGTGTGGAGGTAGCCGCGCTCCACGAACTGCTCCCGGGCGGCCGCCAGCAGCGCCGCCCTGGTCTCCGCCGCCTGCGCCTTGCGCGTGCCCATCCTGTCCGGCCTCCCTTGACCCGCCGCTCGTGCGGACATCATACTGACGCCAGTTCAGTGAATAACGATTCATTGAACGTCTATTCAGTGAGGGGTGGGGGACATGAGGGCGGTAGTGGTCGGCGCGGGCGTGGCCGGCGCGGCGAGCGCGGTCGCGCTGCGCCGGATCGGCGCCGAGGTGACGGTGTACGAGGCCTACCCGGACCCGGCCGGACCGGTCGGCTCGTTCCTGGGCCTGGCCGTCAACGGCCTGCGGGCCCTGGAGGCGCTCGGCTGCCTGGACGCCGTGCGGGCGGCCGGCTTCGAGGTCGACCGGCAGCGGATGTGGTCGGGACGGGGCAAGCCGCTGGGTGACGTCCCGCGCGGCCGGACGGCGGACGACCCGCTGCGCAGCGTCACGCTGAAGCGGGCCGACCTGGTGGCGGCGCTCCGGGCGGAGGCGGTGCGGCTCGGTGCGCGGATCGTGGTCGGTGAACGGCTGGCCGGAGCGGCGGGCGGCACGCCGGACGGGAAGGAGGGCAGGCCGGGGAGCGGGGAGGTGGCGCGGGCGCTGGCCGGGACCGACCTGGTGGTCGGGGCGGACGGGCTGCGCTCGACCGTCCGGCGGATGCTCGACCCCGGCTGCCCCGAACCCGCGTACGCGGGGCTGTACGGGGTCGCCGGCGTCGCGGCGGCGGTGCCGGAGGCGGGGCCGGGGCGGACGTTCAACATGACCTTCGGGCGGCGCGGCACCTTCCTGCACCTGCCCGCGCCGGACGGCACGGTGTGGTGGTCCGCGCAGATCGCCGATCCGGTCGCGCCGACCGGGATCGGGCTCGGCGTCGAGGAGGTGGCCGAGCTGTTCGCGGCCGAGGCGGTGCCCCGGCGGATCCTCGGCGCGGCCGCGCGGATCGACGCGTCGACGCTGTTCCACGTCCTGCCGCCGGTGGCGCGCCGCCAGGACGGGCGGCGCGTCCTGGTCGGCGACGCCGCGCACCCGGTCGGCGCCGGACAGGGCGCGGCCATGGCCCTCGAGGACGCGGTGGCCCTGGCCCGGGCCCTGCACGCCGTGCCGGACGCGGCGCGCTCGGCCGCCGGCCGGGCCGCCGCGCTGGCCGCGTTCGACCGGGAGCGGTCGGCCCGCGCCGGGCGGCTCGCCCGCACGGCGACCGTCAACCGGGGCGCCAAGACGGCCGGCCCGCTCGCCGCCCGGGTGCGGGACGTGGTGATGCCGCTGGTGTTCCCCCGGGTCCACACCCGGGGCTCGGGCTGGCTGTACGACTACCGGCCGGGCGCGCTGCCCGCCGCGCTGCCGGACGTGCTGCCGGGCTGAGGCCGGGAGGGGCGGGACGGCCGGCCCCCGGGAGCGGGGACCGGCCGTCCGGCGGTGCGGTGCGCTGCGGTGCGGGTCAGCGGGCGCCGAGCAGGTGCTCGATGGCCAGCTGGTCGAGGCGCTCGAAGGCCATGCCGCGCTCGGCGGCGGCGGTGACGTCGAACTCCTCGAAGGCGGCCCGGTCGGCGAGCAGCGCGGCCAGGCCGTCGGCGGCGGTCGGCAGGGCGAGCTGGTCGAGGCGGGCGGCGCGCAGCGCGTCCTGCACCTCGGCGTCGGCGCGGAAGGCCAGGGCGCGCTCCTTGAGCAGCAGGTAGTTGCGCATGTTGCCGGCCGCGGACTCCCAGACGCCGGCGAAGTCCTCGGTGCGCGGCGGCTTGAAGTCGAAGTGCCGCGGGCCCTGGTAGTCGGACGACTCCAGCAGGTCGACCAGCCAGAACGCCTGCCGCAGGTCGCCCGCGCCGAACCGGAAGTCCTGGTCGTACTTGATGCCGGACTGGCCGTTCAGGTCGATGTGGAACAGCTTGCCCGACCACAGCGCCTGCGCGATGCCGTGCGGGAAGTTCAGGCCCGCCATCTGCTCGTGGCCGACCTCCGGGTTGAGGCCGACCAGCTCCGGGCGCTCCAGGCGCTCGATGAAGGCCAGCGCGTGGCCGATGGTCGGCAGCAGGATGTCGCCGCGCGGCTCGTTCGGCTTCGGCTCGATCGCGAAGCGCAGGTCGTAGCCCTGCTCCGTGACGTAGTCGCCGAGCAGGTCGAAGGCCTCCTTCAGCCGGTCCAGCGCGACCCGGACGTCCTTGGACGCGCCGTGCTCCGCGCCCTCCCGGCCGCCCCAGGCCACGTAGACGCTCGCGCCCAGCTCGACCGCGAGGTCGATGTTGCGGATGGTCTTGCGCAGCGCGTAGCGGCGCACGTCGCGGTCGTTGGCGGTGAACGCGCCGTCCTTGAACACCGGGTGGGTGAACAGGTTGGTGGTGGCCATCGGGACCCGCAGGCCGGTGGACTCCAGGGCGGCCCGGAAGCGCTTGACGATCGCCTCCCGCTCCGCGTCCGAGGAGCCGAACGGGACCAGGTCGTCGTCGTGGAAGGTCACGCCGTACGCGCCCAGGGCGGCCAGCTTCTCGACCGTCTCGACCGGGTCCAGGGCCGGGCGGGTGGCGTCGCCGAACGGGTCGCGGCCCTGCCAGCCGACCGTCCACAGACCGAAGGTGAACTTGTCGGCGGGGGTGGGGGAGAGCTGGCTCATCACGTACTCCAGAGCTGGGGGATCGACCGGTTGATCCGGACGGGGGCTATTCGTCAGGCCGAATGACAAATTAGTATGGCCGAGCCCGCGAGGGAAGCCCCCACGCGGAAACCCCGCCCGAAACACCCGCCCGAAGCCCACCCGCACCCCCGCCGAACAGCGCTTTCGCCCCGGCGGACCGGATCCGGCGGACCGGACGACCGCAGACAGGAGCACCCTCATGGCACACCCGCAGGTGGTGATCGGCGTCGACAGCTCGACCCAGTCCACCAAGGCCCTGGCCGTCGACGTCGAGACCGGACGCGTCCTCGGCGAAGGCCGCGCCCCGCACCTGGTCGACTCCCGGGCCGGCGGCCAGCAGAGCGACCCCGACCAGTGGTGGGACGCCCTGAACACCGCCGTCGCCGCCACCGGCTGGGCCGACCGCGCCGCCGCCCTCTCCGTCGGCGGCCAGCAGCACGGACTCGTCACCCTCGACGCCGCCGGACGGCCCGTCCGCCCCGCCCTGCTCTGGAACGACGTCCGCTCCGCCCCCCAGGCCGCCGAACTGGTCCGGACGTTCGGCGCCCACTGGTGGGCCACCGAACTCGGCAGCGTCCCCGGCGCCTCCTTCACCGCCGCCAAGTGGGCCTGGCTGCGCGCCACCGAACCCGGGCACGCCGACCGCACCGCCGCCGTCCGCCTCCCGCACGACCACCTCACCGAACGCCTCACCGGCACCGCCACCACCGACCGCGGCGACGCCTCCGGCACCGGCTGGTGGACCCCCGACGGCTACCACGCCACCGTCCTCGACCACATCGGGCTCGACCCCGCCCTGCTCCCCGCCGTCACCCCCGCCGGCACCCCCGCCGGCCACGCCCGCCCCGGCGGACCGCTGCGCCCCGGCACCCCCGTCGCCACCGGCACCGGCGACAACATGGCCGCCGCCCTCGGCCTCGGCCTCACCGCCGGCACCCCCGTGCTCAGCCTCGGCACCTCCGGCACCGTCTACACCGTCGCCCGCAACCGCCCCGCCGACCCCACCGGCACCGTCGCCGGCTTCGCCGACGCCCTCGACGGCTGGCTCCCGCTCGCCTGCACCCTCAACTGCACCCTCGCCGTCGACCGGATCGCCACCCTGCTCGGCCGCGACCGCCAGGACGTCGAACCCGGCGGCAGCGCCGTCCTGCTGCCCTACCTCGACGGCGAACGCACCCCCGCCCTCCCGCACGCCAGCGGCCTGCTGCACGGCCTGCGCCACGACACCACCCCCGGCCAGCTGCTCCAGGCCGCCTACGACGGCGCCGCGTACTCGCTGCTCGCCGCCCTCGACGACGTCCTCGCCGTCGACGGCCCCGACGCCGCCGACCCCGACGCCGCCGACCCCGAGCGGCCGATCCTGCTGATCGGCGGCGGCGCCCGGGGCCGCGCCTGGCAGGACACCGTCCGCCGGCTCTCCGGCCGCCCCGTCCAACTGCCCGCCGCCCGCGAACTGGTCGCCCTCGGCGCCGCCGCCCAGGCCGCCGCGCTACTCACCGGCGAACGCGCCGACGCCGTCGCCCGCCGCTGGGGCACCGCCGACGGCCCCGTGCTGCCCGCGCTGGCCCGGGACGACGCGGCGCTCGAACGGATCGCGACTACCATTTCGCAGGCGGCCGCCCTGCAGGGGGACGGCGCCCACTGACGGTCCACCGGCCCGGGCCGCCCACCACGGCGGCCCGGGCGGCCCGGGACCGACCGGGCGGACCGGCGAGCGGCGAGCGACCGACGACGAGCAGCGAGGGACGGGCAGACGTGACAGAGGACGGGCAGCAGCAGCCCGCCGGCGGCCCCGCGGCCCGCCGCGGCCCCGCCTCCCAGCAGGACATGCGGCGGCAGAACCTCGCCCTGGTGATGCGGACCGTCGTCGACGCCCACCCGCTCTCCCGCGCCGACGTGGCCGGCCGCACCGGCCTGACCCGCACCGCCGTCTCCAGCCTGGTCGACGAACTCATCGGCGGCGGACTGCTGTTGGAGGGCGAGCTGGAGCGCAGCGGCCGGGTCGGCCGCCCCGGCCGGGCCCTCGTCCCGAACGGCGACGGGCCGGCCGGGCTCGGCCTGGAGATCGGCGTCGAGCACCTCAGCGCCACCGTCCTCGACCTGCGCGGCGAGGTCCGGGTCGCGCTGCACCGGGCCGCCCCGAACGCCGGGCGCTCCGCCGCCGAGACCCTCGCCGAACTCGCCGAACTCGCCGAGCAGGCCGAGCACGAGGCCGTCGGACTCGGCCTGCGGGTGGTCGGCCGGGTGCTCGCCGTGCCCGGCAGCGTCCCGCTCGACAGCCCGGGCAGCCGGGTCGAGCACGCCCCCAACCTGGGCTGGCGGCAGGTCGACGTCGCCGAGCTGTGGCCCGGCCCGGGCAGCGCCCCCGCCGTCGAGAACGAGGCCAACCTCGGCGCGCTGGCCGAACTCTGGCAGGGCACCGGCAGCGGCACCTTCGTGCACGTCTCGGCGGGCGAGGGCATCGGCAGCGCGCTCGTCCTGGACGGGCGGCTGTTCCGCGGCGTGCTGGGCTTCGCCGGCGAGCTCGGCCACCTCACCGTCCGCCCCGGCGGCCGCACCTGCTCCTGCGGCGCCCGCGGCTGCCTCGAACCGTACGCGGGCCTGGCCGCGGTGCTCCGCTCCGCCGGGGTCGCCGAGCAGCCGGACGAACCGGCCGACGCCCAGGCCGAACCGGCGGCGGGTCAGGAGGTCGACCCGATCGCCGAGTTGGCCCGCCGGGCCGAGGCCGGGGACGCCGACACCCGGCGCGCGCTGGGACACGCGGGCACCGCGCTCGGCACCGCGCTGGCCGCCGCGGTCAACCTGGTCGACCCCGCCACGCTCGTCCTCGGCGGCGCCTACGCCGACCTCGCGCGGTGGCTGCTGCCCGCGATGCGCGAGGAGCTGACCGCGTCGGTCCGGGTCCGCCCCTGGCCCGAAGAGGCCCTGCGCGCTTCGCCGTTGGGCCGCCGGGGCCCCGTGCTCGGCGCGGCCCTGGTCACCGTCCGCCGCCTGCACACCGACCCGGCGGCGCTCTGGCTGCCGGAGGCCGGCTGAGCCGACGGCGCGTGGACGTGCGACGGCGGGGCCCCGGACGGGACCCCGCCGTCGTGCTGACGACCGCTGCCGGGCCGTCCGAACGCCCGGGAGGTCAAGGCGGTTCGGCGGTCACCCGGTCCGGCGGATTCAGCGGTGGGCGCCCTTGCGGCGGCGCGAGACCAGGTAGCCGCCCGCGCCGAGCAGCGCGACGCCGGCCACCGTGGTGCCGATCACGCTGGCACCGGTGAAGGCCAGGCTGTCCTCCTTCGGACCGCCGCCGGTGGTGGCCGACGCGCTCGGCACGGCCGCCGGGCCGGAGGTGCTGACCGAGGGGCTCGGGGTGGCCGAACCGCTCGGCGAGGCGGAGGCGCTCGCGGACGGGCTCGGCGAGGCCGAGGCGGAGGCGGAGGTGGACGCGGAGGCCGAGGGGGACGGCGACGCCGAACCCTTCGGGCTCTCGGACGCCGAGGGCTTCGGGCTCTCCGGCGTCTTCGGCGGGGTGCTCTCGGTCACGCTCGACGGGCAGGTGTGCGAGAGGTTGAACTTGGTCTGCTCGCCGCCCCGCACCTCGGCCACGGCCGAGACGAGCGTGGCGCCCTTGGCGGACCCCACGTAGGCGTGCTTGCCGGCCGGGTTGCCGGGGAAGCTGGTGACGACCTGCTGGCCGCCCGGCTCGAAGGTCACGGTGAGCTTGACGAAGTCGGCGTCGTTGCCCGGGAGGACGAAGTGCCAGCCGTCCTGGGTAGCCGGGATGTCGGCACAGGTCTTCTCGTGCTCGCCGCCGAAACCGGCGGCGGTGACCGGGACGGCCTGCCGCAGCTGCGAGGTGTAGACGCCGCTGGAGGCGAACGCCGAACCGGCGGCCGGCGCGGCGGATATCAGCCCGGCGGCGGCCACGACGGCGGCCGCGCGGAGGGCTATGGATCGGTGCATGTGCTACCTGTCCACTCTTCGGTGCTGGGTGAGTTTCGGCCACGGGGGACCCGTGGCGGCCCAAATCTCTCCATCGGGCGAGGTTCCGGTCAAGTCCTGCGACGAAGAGCGGAACGGACCGGGCGGCGGGATCCGCTCCGGAATCCCGCCGCCCGCGCCGCCCGCGCCGTCAACCCGCCCACGGCGCGGGGTGTTCGGCGGTTGCGCACGTCAGCCGAGGGCACGGCGGACGCGCCCGCCGGACCGGCTCAGCGGTGCGCACCCCTGCGGCGGCGCGACACCAGGACGGCGCCCGCGCCGACCAGGCCCAGGCCGATCACGGTGGTGCCGACCACGGTGGTGCCGGTGAACGCCAGGCTGTCCTGCTCCGGCGCGGCCGGGGCCGGCGCCGAAACGGGCGGCACGGCGGCCGGGGTGCTGCCGGACGGCGCCGGGACGGCCGGCTCCGAAGCGGAGGCGGACGGCGCGGCACTGGTCGAGCCCTGCCCCGAGGGAGTGCCGGACGGCCGCTCCGACGGGCTCTGCGAGGCCTTCGGGCCCTCGCTCGGCGACGCGGACGCGGACGCGGAAACAGAGGCGGACGCCGACGGGCTCGGATTGTGCGACGGCGACGGCGACGGCGAGGTCGAGACCGACGCGGACGGGGAGGCGCTGGCGGACGCCGACGGGCTCTCCGGGGTCTTCGGGCTCTCGCTCGGCGACGCGGAGGGGCTTGCGGAGGTCTCGGGGCCCTCGCTCGGCGACGCGGACGCGGACGGCGACGCGGACGCGGAGGTGGAGGCGGACGCCGACGGGCTCGGGCTCTGCGACGGCGACGGCGAGGCCGAGACCGACGCCGACGGGGAGGCGGACGGGGAGGCGCTGGTGCTCGGCGAGGCCGACGGCGAGGAGCTGGCGCTCGGCTTGGCCGAGGTGCTCGGCGACGGCGACGGCGACGGGGTGGTCTCCGTCGTGGTCGCCGGGCAGGTGTGCGACAGGTTGAAGTTCAGCTTCTTCGCGTCGCCGCCGGTCACCTCGGCGACGGCCGAGGTGAGCTTGGCGCCCTTCGCCGAACCGGCGTAGGCGTGCTTGCCGCTGGGCGGACCGAAGTGGGTGATGACCTGCTGCCCGCCGGGCTGGAAGGTCAGGGTCAGCTTGACGAAGTCGGTGTCGTTGCCCGAGAGGACGAAGTGCCAGCCGTCCTGGGTGGCCGGAATGCCGTTGCACTCGCCGCGACCCTTGAACTCGGTGGCGGAGATCGGCAGATCCTTGCTCTGGTGCAGGTTCACGGAGTACGTGCTCCCGCTGGAGGCGAACGCCGTGTAGAGGGCCGGCACGGTTATCAGTCCCACGGCGGCCGATATCGCGGCCACGCGGAAGGCTCTGGGATTGCGCATGGGCTACCCACTCACTGGTGCATGGGATGGGAACAAGCCACGGAGAGCCCGGGGCGGCTCAAACTGTCCCGTCCGGGTAATGGGGAGGTCAAGTCTCCTGACGGCGCATCTGACCGGTTATGGGAGGCATGTCCGCATCTGCCGCACTACAACGATCCGATGAACCTGTCCAGGACGATCGGGTGCCGGGCTCGTGGAGGACGGGTGAGCGGCCCCTGGCACGATCGGACCATGCCGTTCCGCCTCCCCCTCCTGTCGCGCCGCCGCCCATCGCCCGCGCCCGACGTCGCCCGCGTCAGCCCGGTGGCCTTCCCCTGCCTGCTGGTCGACGACGACGGCATGCTGCTGACCTGCGCGGACGACGCCGAACTCCGCGCGGTGACCGAGGACGAGCACCTCGACGAGATCACGGTCGCCTACGACGCCTCGGCCCACCCGCTGGAGGTCCACCTGCTCGGCGCCGGCACCCGGCAGCCGGTCGCCGCCCTGCGCCGGACCGGCGATCCGCGGCCGCGCGAACTCGCCGCGCACGTACGGGCCCACTTCCGGCACTGGACCGACGGCCGGCCCCCGGCCGACGCGGGGCTCGACACCCCGCACCCCGACGTCGCGCTGATCGCCGCGGCCGTCGACGGCACCCGGCTGCGCCGCCGCCGGCGCCCCTGAGGAACGGACGGCCGGACGCGGGCGGCCGGGAGGTGGTTCCACCGGTGGCCGGACGCGTGGTGCTGGGCGGGTGCGTCCGGCCACCGGGGGCTGGGGGAGGGGGAGTTCGGGCCGGTCAGGACGGGAGGGGGACCGAGCGCAGGCCGCGGGCGGTGAGCGCGGCCAGGACGGCGGGCAGCGCGGTGACGGTGTTGCGGTTGCCGTGGTCGTGCAACAGGACGGTGGCGCCGGGCCGGGCCGAGGCCACGGCGGCGGCCACCTCGGCGGGCGGTACGCCGTCCCAGTCCCGGGTGTCGACGTCCCAGAGCACCTCGGTCAGGCCCGCGTCGGCGACGAGCCGTCGGACGTCCGGGCCGGTGGCGCCGTAGGGCGGGCGGAACAGGGTGGGCGGGCGGCCGGTGAGCTCGGTCAGGATCGCGTTGGTGGTGTGGATCTCGTCCCGGCGGGCGGTGGGCGGCAGGTCCGGCAGGACGGGGTGCGACCAGGTGTGGTTGGCGATCCCCATGCCGGCCCGGTCGAGGGCGCGGACCAGGTCGGGACGGCGGCGCGCCTGCTCGCCGCAGAGGAAGAAGGTGGCGCGGTGGCCGGCCCCGGTGAGCGCGTCGAGCAGGGCCGGCGTGGAGTCCGGGTGCGGACCGTCGTCGAAGGTCAGCGCGAGGGTGCCGGGCGGCAGGGCCGGCCGCGCGGTGGCGGGCGCGGGTTCGGTCACGGCGCGTGCTCTCCCCTCCGGACGGTCGACCGGATCGAAAGTTTCGCCGATCGGCCGAATGTTACGGTGCGACTCGGACGACGGTAGGGGAGCCCGGCGGGGGCGTCAACCACTCCGCGCGGCCCGGAACGTCCGGACCGCGCGGGAGGGTCGGCGCCGGGCGGCGGCGCGGGGGAGGGGCGGGGGGAGGGGGTCAGGCGTCGGCGGGCGGCGGGGCGGTGCTGGCCCGGACGACCAGGCTGGTGGCGAGGTCGACCCGGGTCGCGGTGGGCTGCTCGCCGCGGCCGAGCCCGATGGCGAGCCGGGCGGCGGTCTCGGCCATCTCGATCAGCGGCTGGCGCACGGTGGTCAGCGGCGGGCCGACCCAGCGGGCCAGCGGCAGGTCGTCGAAGCCGACCACCGAGAGGTCCTCCGGCACCCGCAGGCCGAGTTCGCGGGCGGCCTCGTACACGCCGAGGGCCTGCAGGTCGTTGCCGGCGAAGATCGCGGTCGGCCGGTCGGGGCGGCCGAGCAGGGTGCGGGCGGCCGCGTAGCCGGCGTCGTTGTGGAAGTTGCCCTCGATGATCAGCTCCGCTTCGACCGGCAGCCGGGCGGTGCCCAGCGCGGTGCGGTAGCCGTCGACCCGGGCGCGGCTGCACATCATGTCGGACGGGCCGGAGATCATCCCGATCCGGCGGTGGCCCAGGTCGAGCAGGTGGCGGGTGGCGGCCAGGCCGCCCTGCCAGTTGCCGGTGCCGACGGCGGGCACCCCCTCGGCCGGGTCGCCGGCCGGGTCGAGCACCACGAACGGGATGTCCCGGCTGGTGAGTTGGTCGCGCTGGGCGGCGTCCAGCTCGGACAGCACCAGCACCACGCCGGCCGGACGGCGGGCCAGCACGCCGTCCACCCAGGTCTGTCCCGGGGTGAGCCGCCCGGCCGACTCGGACAGCACCACGCTCAGGCCCTCGTCCCGGGCGACGTTCTCCACCCCGCGGATCACCTCCATCGCCCAGGCGCTGTCGAGCTGGTGGAAGACCAGGTCGAGCAGCCGGGACGGCGGCGCGGCGCTCCGTCGGCGCTGGTAGCCGGTGCGGCGCAGGATCTCCTCGACCTTGGCCCGGGTCGCGGGCGCGACATCGGCCCGGCCGTTCAGCACCTTCGAAACTGTCGGCGCCGAGACGCCGGCCGCCCGGGCGATCTCCGACAGGGTCGGTGCGGGGTCGGGATCGAGTTCTGCAGCGCTCATGGCTCGGATAGTAGCGCCCCCGAGGGCCGGAAGCGGCCCGGTCGGCGACCCGGAAGTGCGCTGGTGGGAGGTTGTAGCGCCGTCGAAACATTCTCCGATCATCCGAAACATCCCGCCCGCTGGAGGGCGGAGCCGGTCGCCTCCCGTCGGTGCGGGCGCGGCGTGGCGGCCCGGGGCGGTCAGGCGGGCGGGAGCATCGCGCGGCGGCCGGGGGCGGCGGAGGACTGCATGGTCATCCCGCCGTCCACGACGAGGAGTTGGCCGGTGAGGTAGCGGGACTCGTCGGAGGCGAGGAAGACCATGGCGTGGGCGATGTCCTCGGGTTCGCCGAGGTAGGGGAGGGCGTTGCCGGCCTGCAGCGCGTCGATCACCGACTGCGGGAGGTTGTCGCGCAGCGCCGGGGTGAGGACGGCGCCCGGGGCGATCGCGTTGCAGCGCACGCCCTGCGGGCCGTACTGGACGGCGACGGACTTGGTGATGCTGACCACCGCGGCCTTGACCGCGCCGTACGCGGTCTGCGTGACGTCGCCGACCAGCGCGGCGACCGAGGCGGTGTTGACGACGGACCCGCCGCCGGCCCGGATCAGGTGCGGCAGGGCCAGTCGGGTGCCGATCAGGGTGGAGCGGACGTTGCGGGCGACCGCCCGGTCGAACTCCTCGAAGTCCATCCGGAGCAGGTCCAGGTCGCGGCGCGGGTCGGTGCCGCCGACGTGGTTGCACAGCACGTCGAGGGTGCCGAACTCGCGGACGGCGGTGGTGAACAGCTCCTCCAGCGACTCCTGGTCGGTGACGTCGACGGTGACCGGCAGGGCGGGCCGGCCGGCCGCCTCGGCCAGCCGGGCGGTCTCCTCGGCGGCCGCGCCGTCGTAGTCGGCGGCGACCACCAGGGCGCCCTGAGCGGCCATCAGTCGGGCGGCGGCGCGGCCGATGCCGCTGCCGGCGCCGGTGATCACCGCGACCTTGTCCTTGAGGCGTTCCATGGTGCGGGTCCTTCCGTGGTTCCTGGTCGACCCCCCGTCCATATGCATAGTACACAAGATGTGCATGATGCATATTCGAGTGCCGGGGGCAAAGGGCGGGCAATGCCGGGGTGAACCGCGCCCCGCATTAACAAGGGAGAACTTCGCGGCGAACAGCGTCGGTGTGGGAGGGATTCCACTTCCGGACGTCCTCCGTGCACACATAGCGTTCGCGGCGTGACGATGTGCGTCCGGTTCGCGGTCCACGCGGGCCGGCAGGATGCCCGGGGGCGCGGCCGGAGAACGGCCGCGACCCGGCGGACGATCCGGGGGGAGCGCGGTGCGCGGGGAGGGCCTGTTCACGGAGCGGGCGCCGAACGGGCGGTTCCAGTGGCAGCTCAAGGCGATGAACGGGCGGGTGGTGGCGGTGTCCTCCTCCGTCCACGAGTCGTCCGCCGACGCCGAACGGGCGTTCGCGGAGCTGGTCGCGCTGGGGCCGGCGCTGGTGGCGCGGATCACCCACGTCCGCGACGGACTCGGTTGGACCTGGGTGGTCCCCGGACCGCGCGGCAACCCACTGGTCAAGTCGAGCCGGGCGTACGAGCGTTACGCGACCTGCCAGAACGCGTTCCGGCGGTTCATGGCACTGGTGGCCCGGATGTCCGAGGCCGCGACCCCGGCCGCCGGTGACGGGGGCGGGGGCAGGGAGGGTGACGGGGACGGGGAGGGCGGGGACGGCGCACCCCTCGCCGCCGGCGCCGGATCCGGTGTCGGGTCGTGAGCACCCCGGAGGCCGGCCGGGGCCCCCGGCTGGTGCCGGTGCGCGCGGCGGACGGACGGGTCGGCTGGTCGCTGGTCGCCGCCAACGGCCGACGGCTCGCCGCGGCCGTCCGCGCCTACCGCAGTGACCGCGAACTCGCCGCTGGAATAGGGGAGTTGCTGGCCGAACGGGCCGCCCTGCGGTTCGTCCTCAGCCAGCGCGAGGACCGCCTCTGGGTCTGGACGGCGTACCTCCCGGCCCGCACCACCCGGGCCGGCGCGGGCGGCGGCGAGGCGATCGCCCGCAGCGCCCGCGGCTACCTGCGCCGCGACCAGTGCCGACAGAGCGTCACCGCCTTCCTGCAGGGCGCCGACCACGTCCAGCGGCTGCGCCGGCTGAGCGGCGGCCCGGCCCTCCCGGCCGCCTGGTAGCCCGACTCGACTCTCCCTGTCCGGCCACGCTCCGCACGCGCCCTGCCGCCTTCCGCCGCGGTGGGGCGCTCCGGCGTTTCCGGGGCCGGGCACGTATCGTGAACTCCCCCGCTCCGCCGGAGCGTCGAGCGTCGAGCGACCAGGCGGCGTGCCGCGACGGCGGTCGGCACCGACCCGGCAGGAACCGGCGGAGCGTCAGGTGGTCGCGCGCGCCGGCGCGCACGACCGGTGCGCGAGTGGTGCGGCGGGAGTGAAGCGGAGATGGCCGGGGTGACCCCGTGAGCACACCTGGAGAATAACGCGCGCGGGGCGGAGCCCGTAGTCGACGACCGGTCGACTCCCGCGCTGACCAGGGGTTTCGGCGTCGCGGCGGGACGGTGGCGGCCGGGGCGGGGGAGGCGGCCGGTGCTTCCGGGGAGCAGGGGGGCGCGGCGAGGATCGCTCCGCCGGGAAGCCGCGGAGCTCTCCGGTACCGGTCCCCGCCAGGACCGGTCCAGCTAGGACTTTCCTTGATGGAGGAACAGGACCATGCGTCACACCGCTGCCAAGGCGTTTGCGGCCCTCGCGATGACCACCGCCGCCCTCGCGACCGTCGCCGCCCCGGCGATGGCCGACCCGACCGTCACCCCCGCCGCCCAGGACATCGTCGGTGCGGGCTCGGACACCACGCAGGCTCTGCTCAACCAGCTCTCCAGCGACTACAACGCGACCATCCCGGCCACCACGCCGCACCTGTACAGCTGGGACGCGACCGGCTCCGCCACCATCACCCCGAAGACCGGCGCGGCCACCATCAACCGCCCGAACGGCTCCGGTGCCGGCATCTCGGTGCTCACCGCCAACACCAGCGCCACCCTGGACTTCGCCCGCTCCTCCCGCGGCCGCAACGCCACCGACCCGTCCACCATCCTGTTCGTCGCGTTCGCCAAGGACGCGGTGACCTGGTCGGCCCAGGCCGGCGGCCCCGCCCCGGCGAACCTGACCACCCAGGACCTCAACGACATCTACTCCTGCAAGGCCGGCAAGACCGACTGGTCGAACTTCGGCGGCTCCGCCGGCACCATCAAGCCCTACCTGCCCCAGCTGAGCTCCGGCACCCGCTCCTTCTTCCTGGGCGCCATCGGCAACCCGACCCTGGGCTCCTGCGTCGTCACCGGCCCGGAGGAGAACGAGGGCACCGACTTCGCACTGCAGAACCCGAACGTCATCTTCCCGTACTCCGTCGGCCACTGGGTGGGCCAGGCCAACGGCCACACCACCGCCACCGACGACAAGGGCACCCTGACCCTGCGCAACATCAACGGTGTCGCCCCGCTGACCGCGTCCGGCACCCTGAACGCCGCCTTCGCCAACCCGACCTACGGCCGCGTGCTCAACAACGTGGTCCGCGCCGGCGAGTGGAACGCCAGCCCGGCGACCACCCAGAGCACCGCGCTGCGCGCGATCTTCGGCCCCACCGGCTACATCTGCTCCACCCCCGGCCGCGCCGCCATCACCAACTACGGCTACCTGAACCTGCCCGCCGCCGCCTGCGGCCTGGCCAGCTGACGCGACCCCTCCGGGGACCCGCCGCAGCACCCGCACCACCCGCCGCCCGTCCCGCAGCACCAGCCGCCGGGACGGGCGGCGGCCCGGTCCGTACCCGGCACGCGGCACGCAGTACTGAACGGCACTCAGTACTGGGAAACGCGCAGTACCGAGCGACCCGCAGGACCCAGCAGCACGCACCGCGCACGACCGCGCACCAGGTAACCCGCCCGAAGGAGCAACGATGTCCCGTCTCACCGTCCGGATCGCCGCTGCGGCCGCCGGCCTCGCGCTCACCGCCACCGCCGCCTCCGCCACCGCCGCCTCCGCCGCCCCGGTGGCCGGCAGCGCGGTGATCCACGAGAGCAACGCGTTCTTCCAGCAGGCCGCCCAGGCCGGCATCGTGGCCGTCCCGCTGCCCACCGCCACCGCGGGCTACGACGCGGCCAGCGGCCTGTCGGCGAGCTTCCCGGTGACCGACGGCACCGGCAGCATCCGCGACTTCTTCGGCCACGTCGCGCTCGGCGGCGGCCTGCTGTTCGTCGACGCGAAGACCGGCCGCGCGGTCACCTTCCACCAGCTGTCGTTCTCCTTCGACGACTGGACGGTGAACGCGGTGCCGGACGGCTCCACCACCCCGGTCGCGCTGTTCGACCCGGCCGGCGACAACGTCTTCACCTCCACCGGCACCACCCAGAACCTGAGCTCGGACGCGCTGGTGCTGGACGCTGCGGGGGCCCAGTACCTGAACACCAAGCTGCGCACCGACTTCTTCGTCGCGGGCCAGAGCGTCGGCACCTTCAACGTGGCCTACACGCCCGCCTCCTGACCCGCGCACCGCGCCGCCGCGCACCGCGTCTCGCGTCCCGTGCCGCACCCCGTACCGCCCGACCGGTCACCGGTCGGGCGGTACGGGCGTCCCGGGACGCGTCCGCCCCGCCCGTCTCGTCCGCCCCTCCCGTCCCCCCGGTGCGCAGGCGTGCCGCCCGCACGGTTCCGGTCGGGGTGCGGAGGTTCCTGACGGACCACCAGATCCCTTGATTCGAGCACCAATTGGGGTCTCGTACACCTGACGGACAGGGTTCGGTCAGACGCGACTGGCCGAATACCGTCGGGGCCGTCGAACGGTCGCCCCGCTCCCTTGTCACCCGTGCGTGCCCGCTCCGGCGCGCCGTCGCCGGAGGTGCTGCGCCGATGAGAATCCGCCCGTCAGGGCCGAGAGCCGGATCGCGTCCGCTCAGGACCTACCTGGCGGCCGTGCTGGCCTGGACGCTGGCCGCCGCCGTCGTGTTCCTGCCGCTCGGCGGGCCGGGCGTGCAGCCCGCGTCGGCGGCGGGGAGCAGGACCGTCGAGGGCCCGGCCCGGTTCGACCCGGCCACCTGGACGGACGGGCCGAAGGGCACCGTCACCGTCTCGCAGGTCAGCGACCTCAGGAACCAGGTGGTGCACGTCAGTTGGACCGGCTTCACGCCGACCGTCGACTTCTACGGCCAGCCCGTCCAGTTCGTCCAGCCGCTGATCAAGGACGCCTTCTACGCCGTCCGGATCTACCAGTGCCGGGGCGACGACCCGGACGTCACCGACTGCTACGGCTCCACCCTGTACGGCGGTGACCGCTCGCTGGGCTTCCTCCAGCCGCAGCCGGAGGCCGGCTCCGCGCCCGAGTTCCCGTCCAACATGGCGATCGCGGCGACCCGCCCGGACGGCACCGGCGAGGCCGACATCGAGCTCTGGACCGCCCAGCAGAGCCAGGGCCTGCACTGCGACAGCACCCACGCGTGCTCGCTGGTGGTCGAGCCGAACTACGGCGGCGACTCGCTCGGCGCCAACAGCTTCCCCGACCTGGTCGTCAACTGCGACGACCACTCGATCGACATGGACGGCGACTTCTTCAACACCGCCACCGACGGCTCCTTCCTGCAGAAGCCCAACGGCCTGATGCCCGGCGAGTCCTGCGCCTGGAAGCGGCACGTCACCATTCCGCTGGAGTTCGCGCCGACCCCCGACTCCTGCGCCGCCGGCGACGCCGCCTTCTCCGCGATCGGCCTGGAGATGGCCGACCGCGCCATGCAGCAGTGGCGCACCGGCGGCTGCCTGGAGAGCGACCCGCTGCGCGTGCAGTACAGCGTCGGCAACGGCGAACCGCAGGCCCGCGGCGCCTTCCTGCGCCGCTCCGGCGCGGACGTCGCGCTGACCTCACTGCCCAGCACCGACCCGCCGACCCGCCCGTACGTCTACGCGCCGCTCGCCAACGGGGCCGTCTCGGTGGTCTACGTGGTCGACGACGGCGCCACCCGGCAGCAGGTCCGCCGACTGCGGCTGAACCAGCGGCTGCTGGCCAAGATGCTCACCCAGACGTACCGGCACTACAACGACGACGACACCGACACCGTCCGCGGCAACCCGATCTGCATGTTCGACGACCCGGAGTTCCGCAGGCTCAACGCGGACGTCGCGGCCGGCGTCACCTGGCCCGAGTGCGGCAACGCGGCCACCACCGAACCGGTCGTGGTCGGCGGCACCACCGACCTGGTGCACCGGCTCACCGAGTGGATCGCCGCCGACCCCGACGCCGCGCAGTTCCTGCAGGGCTCCCCCGACCCGTGGGGCACCCGCGTCAACACCAAGTTCCTGAAGCCCGGCTTCGCCGGCTACCCGGTCGACGCGTTCCAGACCCTCGACTACACCGGCCAGAACAACCACAAGCAGTACGAGTGGAACCCGGTGCTCGGCGGCCTCGGCCAGGTGCTCCGGATGACCCTGCAGAACCAGCTGTCCTGCCAGTTGCCCTACGTCAACGCCAACGGCCAGCACGACAAGTGCTTCGCCCCGAGCACCGGCAAGCGCGCCCTGTTCGCGGTCATGGACAGCGGCAACGCCCAGGCGATGGCCCTGCCCGAAGCCGAACTGCCCAACCCGGCCGGTGCGTTCACCACCCCGACGATCGCCTCGATCCAGGCCGCCGCCCGCGACATGCCGTTCGACGAGGCCACCGGCACCCAGAGCCTGCCCTACGACGACGAGGACTCCGCCTACGCCAAGGACCCGAAGGCGTACCCGCTGACCATGGTGCAGTACGCCATGCTGCCCACCGACGGCCTCAACCAGGCCAAGGCCGCCGCGGTCAGCCGGTTCGTCGGCGGCGTCACCGGCAAGGGCCAGGTCTACGGCCAGGAGCCGGGCCGGCTCGCCGCCGGCTTCGCCGGCCTGACCAAGCCCCAGCTCGCCCAGGCGAAGTCCGCCGCCGACCACGTCGCCGCGCAGGACGGCAGCAAGCCCGAGAAGCCCGCCGACACCGGCGGCGACGGCGGCACCACCGGCGGCGGCTCCACCGGCTCCACCGGCTCCGGCACCACCGGAGGCACCGGCACCGGCGGCACCTTCGGCGACGGCGGCTCCACCGGCGGCGACACCACCGCCGCGGGCGGCACCGGCGCGCTCGCCGCGCCCGCCGCCGCGGCCTCCGCCACCGGCGGGCCGAGCGCCGCCCCCTCGCCCGGCCTCGCCGCCGCCCCGGTCGGACAGGCCGCGGCCGACCGGGCCGGGACGGCCCGGCTGCTGCTGCCCGTCATCCTCGCCACCGGCGCCGTCCTGCTGGTCGGCGGCCCCGCCGCGCTGTTCCTCGGCGGCACCGCCGCCGGCGCGGACCTCCGCCGAGGCGCCGGACGGCTCTGGTCCCGGCTGCTCCGCCGAGGCTGACCCCGCCCCCGCCGGACGGGCGCCCCGCGCGCCCGTCCGGCGACCACCGCCGCCCCCGCCCAGGAACCCTCACCGCGCCGAGAAGTGGACACCATGACAGCCGCCGTCCAGCCGACGGACACCCGCGTCCCCCCGCCGACGCCCGACCCCGACCGGCCCCGCCCGATCAGCGCCCCCGCCCCGCCCGCCGACCGGGCCTTCCGCGGCGTGCTGCGCACCGCCGGACTCTCGGTGTTCGTGCTGATGGGCCTGATCGCCTTCTTCCTGCTGATGCGCGGCGCCGAGGCGCTGGACGCCGTCGGCTGGTCCTTCCTCACCGAACGGAACTGGCGCACCGCCGCGCACACCTTCGGCATCGCCGCCGTGCTGCCCAACGGCATCCTGATCGCCGTCATCGCGCTGTGCATCGCCGTCCCGGTCGCGCTCACCGCCGCGCTGTTCATCTCCGAGTACGCGCCCGTCCGGCTGCGCCCGACGCTGATCTCGCTGGTCGACCTGATGGCCGCGATCCCCAGCATCGTGTACGGGCTGTGGGGCCTGTTCTTCCTGCAGCCCAGGTTCGTCGGCACCTCCCGCTGGCTGGCCAACCACCTCGGCGGGGCGCTGCCGTTCCTGGAGGTGCGCACCGGCGACACCCCCACCTCGTACACCTCCTCGACGTTCATCGCGGGCACCGTGGTCTCGCTGATGATCATCCCGATCATCACCTCGCTCAGCCGCGAGGTGTTCTCGCAGGCCCCGGCCGGCGAGCGGGAGGGCGCCTACGCGCTCGGCTCGACCCGCTGGGGCATGGTGCGCACCGTCGTGCTGCCGTTCGGGCGCGGCGGCGTGATCGGCGCCGTGATGCTCGGCTTCGGCCGCGCGATGGGCGAGACCATCGCCGTCGCGCTGATCATCTCGCCGGTGTTCCGGCTCGCCTGGCACGTCCTGGAGAACGGCGGCGGCTCGATCTCCGCGCTGATCGCGCTGCGCTTCAGCGAGTCCAACGGCCTGTCGCTGTCCGCGCTGATGGCCGCCGGACTGGTGCTGTTCGCCCTCACCCTGCTGGTCAACGTGGCCGCCGGGTTCGTCATCAGCCGGTCCCGGTCCGGCGCCTCGACCTCGGACTGACCGGAGGACCCCGATGCACCCCGCCCCCCTGCCCGCCGCCCCCCTCCCCGCCGACGACCTGCCCGACACCGCCGCCGACCTGCCCGAGCAGCGCCGGATCAAGCTCGGCGGCACCACCCGCGAGGAAGTCCTCACCATGCTCGGCGCGGGCGCCGGCTCGCTCGCCCTCGACTGGCTGCTGTACGAGCGGGTGCTGCCGTTCAGCGGCGCGTTCGGCTTCCTGCTCTGCTGGTACCTGCTGTTCCTGGCGCTCTACGCCCTCACCGGCCGGCTCCAGTGGGACGCCCTGACCGTCCGCGAACGCCTCGCCACCGCCGTCGCCTGGAGCTCGGGACTGCTGGTGGTCGCCGTCATCGTCGAGCAGATCGGCTACGTCGCGCTGCGCGGCTTCGACGCCGCCCGGCACTGGAACTTCTTCACCGAGACCATGCGCAGCACCGCCCCGCTGTCACCGATCACCTCCGGCGGCTGCCTGCACGCCGTGGTCGGCTCGCTCGAACAGCTCGGCCTGGCCACCCTGTTCTCGGTGCCGCTCGGCGTGCTGACCGCCGTCTTCCTGGTCGAGGCCGGCGGCACCCGGCGCGGCGCCCGGATCGTCAAGCCGGTCCGGGTGCTGGTCGAGGCGATGACCGCGCTGCCGTCCATCGTGGCCGGCCTGTTCGTGCTCGGCGTGGTCATCCTCACCCTGGGCGCCGAGAAGAGCGGCCTGGCCGCCTCGCTCGCCCTGACCGTGATGATGACGCCGATCGTCACCCGCGCCGCCGAGGTGGTCGTCCGGCTCGTCCCCGGCACCCTCAAGGAGGCCTCCTACGCGCTCGGCGCCAGCCAGTGGCGCACCGTGTGGCACGTCGTGCTGCCCACCGCCCGGCCCGGCCTGACCACCGCCGTGGTGCTCGGCATGGCCCGGGGCGTCGGCGAGACCTCCCCGGTGCTGCTCACCGCCGGCTTCACCGCCCGGATGAACCTCGACCCGCTGCACGGCAACCAGGCCAGCCTGCCGCTGTACATCTGGAACTACGTCAAGCAGCCCTACCCCGACATGGTCGCCCGGGCGTTCGCGGGCGCGCTGACCCTGATGGCCGTGGTGCTGGTGCTGTTCGTCACCGCCCGCGTGCTCGGCCGCCGGCGCACCGCCGCCGACCGGCCCACCCGCCGCCCGCCGCGCCGGGCCCGCACCGCCAAGACCGCACAGCCCGTGCCCGTGCCCGCGCCCGCCCCGGCCGCGGCCGCGTGGGCGGTGGAGACCCGATGACCCGGCCGAACGGCGCCCCGCGCCGGCAGAGAAGGAAGACCCGTCCCGTGCGACTCCGCCACCTGGCCTCGGCGCTGCTCACCGCCGCGCTGGCCCTGCCCACCGCGCTGCTCGGCGCGACCCCCGCGCACGCCGCGACCTCGCTGAACGCCGACGGCTCCAGCTGGGCCGGCCCGGCGATCGACCAGTGGCGGCGCGACGTCGGCCCGATGGGCATCGAGATCGACTTCAACCCGGTCGGCTCCGCGGCCGGCCGGGTCCAGTGGGCGGCCGGACAGGACGACTTCACCGCCTCCGACGTGCCGTTCCGCAGCAAGAACGACAGCGGCGTCGACCCGACCAAGCAGAACACCGGCCTCGGCGGCGCGGAGAACCCGCAGTACGGCTACTCGTACGTGCCGATCACGGCCGGCGGCACCGCGCTGATGTACCACCTGGAACTCGGCGGCAAGAAGATCACCGACCTGCGGCTGTCGCCGGACACCATCGTCGGCATCTTCACCAACCGGATCACCTCCTGGGACGACCCGAAGATCACCGCCGACTACGGCAGGGCGCTGCCGAAGATCCCGATCACCCCCGTGGTGCGCTCCGACGGCTCCGGCGCCACCGCCCAGTTCACCCGCTGGATGCAGCACACCCACAAGGCCGAGTGGGAGGCGTACTGCACCAGGGTCAACGGCGTCAGCTGCGGCGACTACACCGAGTTCTTCCCGCCGTCCGGCCGGATGACCGCGCAGAACGGCTCCGACGTGGTGGCCGGCTACGTCCAGTCGCCGACCGGCATCGGCGCGATCGGCTACGACGAGTACGCGTTCGCCAAGCGCAGCAACTGGCCGGTCGTCAAGGTGCTCAACCCGGCCGGCTACTACACCCTGCCGACCGCCTCCAACGTCGCGGTGGCGCTGACCGCCGCCAGGATCCGCGGCGTCGACGACGACACCTCGCCCAACGACCCGGACTACCTGCAGCAGAACCTCGACGCCGTCTACAGCAACAACGACGCCCGCTCCTACCCGATCTCCTCCTACAGCTACCTGATCGTGCCGAGGGCCGGCGCCGCCCTGCCGGTGGCGCCCCGCTTCAACGACACCAAGGGCAACGCGCTCAGCCGCTACCTCGCGTACGTGCTGTGCGCCGGACAGGGCGAGGCGGACGAGCTCGGGTACTCGCCGATCCCGCGCAACCTGGTGCGCGGCGGACTGCTGCAGACCCAGCACATCCCCGGCAACGCCAGCCCCGTCGACCCGAACACGCTCACCAACTGCCCCAACCCGACGTTCAGTTCCTCCGGTGAGCTGACCGTGCTGAAGAACGCGCCGCAGCCCTCCCCGTGCGACAAGGCCGGCAGCCCGCTGAACTGCACCGTGCAGAACGGCCAGCCGGTCAAGGCCGGTTCGGGCTCCGGCTCCGGCTCCGGCAGCGGCGGCGGTTCGGGCTCGGGCGGCGGCGGCAACGGCGGCTCCGGCTCCGGCGGTTCGGGCGGGGGCGGTTCGGGTGCCGGCGGCGCGACCGGCACCGGCGGCCCGGACGGCACCGGCGCCGCGGCCACCGGCGACGGCGCCCAGCCGGTGGTCGACCCGCAGACCGGCGAACTGCTCGACTCCGGCTCCGGCGGCGCCGGTGCGGGCGGCGGGGGAGCCGCACCCGCCCAGGTGGTGGCGCTCGGCGGCCGCCCGCAGGACTGGCTGCTCTCCTCGCTCACCGCCGTCGAACTGCTCGGCGTGGTCACCGTCCCGCCGCTGCTGGCCGCCTGGTGGCGCCGCCGCGACCGGACGCCGGGCGACCGGACGGCGGGCAGCCGGTGAACCCCGCCCCGCCCCCCGCCCCGGCCGCCACCACCGCTGGCGCCGCCACCGCCACCGCTGTCGTCGCCACCGTCGGCGCACCCGAGGAGAGCAGCAGATGACCGCGCCCGCCCTGGAACGGCCGGCCACCGCGCCGGCCGACGCCCCGCCGGCCCCGCGACCGGACCCGGAGGCCCCGGCCACCGCCCCGGACCCGGCCGCCCCGCCGCCGCGCCCGCTGCTGGTCGCCGCCCGGGCGGCGACGCTGGCCGCCGTGCTGCTGCTCGGCTTCGCCGGCTACCTGCTCGGCCTGTCCGGCCTGCAGGAGGCCCGGCACCAGTCCACCGCCTACGCCACCCTGCGCGACCGGCTCGCCAACGCCACCGCGCCGACCGGCCCGACCGAGGACGGCGCGCCGCTGGCCGTCCTCGACGTCCCCGCGCTCGGCCTGCACCAGGTCGTCGTGGTCGAGGGCACCACCGGCCGCGACCTGATGCGCGGCCCCGGCCACCGGCGCGACACCGTCCTGCCCGGACAGCCCGGCGTGGCCGTCCTGTTCGGCCGCTCCACCGCGTTCGGCGCCCCGTTCGCCGACCTCGGCCGGCTCCGGGTCGGCGACCGGATCGACGTCACCACCGGCCAGGGCAGCTTCCACTACACCGTCAACACCCGCGGCGACGGCGAGCACCCGATCAAGGACCCCGCCCCCAACCGGCTGGTCCTGGTCACCGGCGACTCCGACTGGATCCCCACCAGCACCGTCCTGGTCGGCGCCCGGCTCGACGGCGACCCCGAACCGGCCGGCGCCAGGCGGCCCGCCGCCACCGCCACCGACAAGGTGCTGGCCGCCGACAAGGGCGCCCTGCCCGCGCTCCAACTCTGGTCGCTGGCCCTGCTGCTGGCCGTCGTCGCGGCCGTCCTCACCGCCCGCCGCTGGCGCCGCTCCGCCGCCTACCTGTGCTTCGCGCCGGTGGCCGCCGCCCTGCTCTGGTCGGTGTACGAGAACGCCGCCGCCCTGCTCCCCAACGTCTACTGAACCGCTCCGGCTCCTGGGAAAGGACCGCCCGCCGATGACCGAGACCGCCCCGCCCCCCTTCCCCGTGCAGCACGCCGGAGCGCAGGACGACCCGCCCACCGTCCCGCTGCCGCCCGTCCCGGCGCTCCCCCCGGAGCCGGAGCGCGCCCTCTCCGGCCTGGAGACCCGGGACGTCACCGCCTGGTTCGGCCGGCGCAAGGTCCTGGAACGGGTCTCCTTCGCCATGCGGGCCGGCGAGATCACCGCGCTGATCGGCCCGTCCGGCTGCGGCAAGTCCACCTACCTGCGGATCCTCAACCGGATGCACGAGATGGTGCGCGGCGCCGCCCTGGCCGGCGAGGTCCTGCTGGAGGGCGAGGACGTCTACGCCCCCGGCCGCCGCCCCGCCGAGGTCCGCCGCCGGATCGGCATGGTCTTCCAGCGCCCCAACCCGTTCCCCGCCATGTCGCTGTACGACAACGTGGTCAGCGGCCTCAAACTGGCCGGGATCAAGGCCACCCGGGAGGAACGCGACCACCTGGTCGAGTCCAGCCTGCGCCGGGCCGGCCTGTGGGACGAGGTCAGCAGCCGCCTCGGCACCCCCGGCGGCGCCCTCTCCGGCGGCCAGCAGCAGCGCCTGTGCATCGCCCGCTCGCTCGCGGTCTCCCCGGAGATCCTGCTGATGGACGAACCCTGCTCCGCCCTCGACCCGACCTCCACCCGCCGGATCGAGGAGACCATCGCCGAACTGCGCCACCGGGTCACCATCGTCATCGTCACCCACAACATGCAGCAGGCCCAACGCGTCTCCCAGTCCTGCGCGTTCTTCCTCGCCACCCACGACACCCCCGGCCGGATCGTCGAGTCCGGCCCCACCGAGCGGCTCTTCACCGACCCCGCCGACCAGCGCACCGCCGACTACGTCAACGGCCGCTTCGGCTGACCCTCCTGACCACGGGTCACCACGGGTCACCGCGTGTCACGGCCGACGCGCGCGGGCGCAGCGCCTAGCGTGGGCGGGGGACCGGCCATCCCGGCCCCGCACCCGTACCGCACCCGCACGCGTGCCGCCACGAGGAGAGAGCGCAGACCATGACCGCCAGCCTGCCCGAGCTCACCGGGGACTACGTCCTCGACCCGACCCACACCCGGATCGGATTCGTCGCCCGCCACGCCATGGTCACCAAGGTGCGCGGCGCCTTCCACCAGTTCGAGGGCACCGCGCACCTGGACGGCGCCGACCCGGCCAAGTCCGGCGGCCAGGTGGTGATCAGGACCGAGAGCATCGACACCGGCGTCGAGCAGCGCGACCAGCACCTGCGCACCAACGACTTCCTGGACGCGCCGAACTTCCCCGACATCACCTTCCGCACCACCCGGGTCGAGCAGAAGTCCGACACCGACTACCGGGTCACCGGCGACCTCACCATCAAGGACACCACCAAGCCGGTCACCATCGACTTCGAGTACACCGGCAACGCCGTCGACCCCTACGGCAACCTGCGGGTCGGCCTGGAGGGCTCGGTCACCATCAGCCGCAAGGAGTTCGGCGTCACCTGGAACGCCGCGCTGGAGGGCGGCGGCGTGCTGGTCGGCGACAAGGTCGTGCTGGAGTTCGACGTCTCCGCGATCAAGCAGGGCTGACGGCGCGGCCCACGGCGGCGGCCGCCCCCGGTAGGTGTGCCGGGGGCGGCCGCCGCCGCGTTCAGGACCGCCAGGCGGGCGACAGGGCGATCGCCTTCAGCGCGGCCAGGTCGAGCGCGGGCTCGCCCGTCCGCGTCTCGTAGGACTGCTCGCCGTTCCACTCGTTCAGCACCAGCCGCGCGCCGTCCGGGTAGTGGACGGTCACCGTCCAGTGCAGCAGCGGGTGGGTCGCGGTCTTGCCGTCGCCGAAGGCGTTGACCACCACGACCCCGCCGGCGCCGCCCGGGAGCGGCTCGCGCACCTCCAGCGGCATCGGCGGGCTCTGCGCCAGCCCGGCCAGCTCCTCCAGCCCGCGCGGCGAGGGCGGCTCGTACGTCACCGTCAGCGAGCTGCGCCGCCCGGCCGCCACCAGGGCCAGCCTGGTGTGCGACGGGTCGCGGCCGTCCACGGCCGTGCCCTCCGGGAGCAGCGCGGTCAGCCGGTCCAGCAACCGCTCCGCCGACACGACGGGGGCGGTGCCCGGGGCGGACCCGGTCGGCGCGCTGGGCGAAGGCAGCGGCACCGGCGTCAGCGCGGCGAACACCTCCGCCCACCGGGGCGAGCTCGCCATCGCGCCCAACTGGGCGTCGGTGAGCGGCGGCTGCCGGCGGTTCGGCCGGCTCGGCTCGCCGTTGTGCTCGATCACGGTCACCAGCCGGCCGTCCGGCGCCGCCCAGACGCCGCGCCACTCCTGGCCGTTGTCGACGTGCGCGCTGCGCAGCTTGTCGACGATCAGCACCGATCCGTCCGGCCGGAGCACCCGGTCGCAGGAGTCCGTCGGCGTCTGGAACGCGTCCATGCAGGTGATCGCCTCGACCGGGACGCCGCTGTACTGCACCTTGACCGTGAGGACGCTCGCCCCGGCGCCGTCGTCGAAGGTCAGCGCCGCCCCGATCTCGTGCGGGTCGGACTTCAGGCCGCTCGGCACCAGCCCGCTGACGGTACCGGGCGGCAGCAACTCGCCGACCAACTCGGCGAAGCGCTGGTCCGTCATCCGCGGGCCCGGACCGGCAGGCCCCCGGGACGGCCGGTCCCCGAACGCCGCGAAACCCGCCGCGCCCGCCACCAGCACGGCCGCCAGCGCCCCCGTCAGCGCCGCCCGGTGCCGCCGCTGCCGCCGCAGGCCCGCCCGGCGGGCGCCCGCCGCCAGCCGGCCGTGCACCGGCTCGGGCGCCCCCGTCGCCGCCCCGTCCAGCGCCCGGGAGAGCAGCGCCGTCAACTCGTCGTCAGTGGTGGGCATGCCGCGACCCCGCCTTCTCGTCCTCGTCGGAACCCGCCCGGGCCGCCGAGCGGCCCACCAGGGCGTCCAGGTCGGTGCCGAGCACCGCCCGCAACCGCACCAGCGCCCGCCTGGTCCGGGTGCGCACCGCGCCGTCCCCGATCCGCAGCAGCCCGGCGGTCTCCTCCACGCTGCGGTCCTCCCAGAACCGCAGCACCAGCACCGCCCGGTCGGCCGGCGACAGTCCCGCCAGCGCCCGCAGCAGCGTCAGCCGCAGCGCCGGGTCCGGATCGTCCACGCCGGTCTCCGGCAGCACGTCGGTGACCCGCTCGGTGCTCGAACGCCGCCGCCGGTACGACAGGAAGGTGTTCACCAGCACGGCCTGCGCGTACCCGCTCGGGTTCTCCAGCCGGGAGACCCGCCGCCACTTCAGGAAGACCCGCCCCAGCGCCTCCTGCACCAGGTCCTCCGCCAAATGCCCGTCCCCACCGGTCAGCAGGAACGCCGTCCGCAGCAGGTGCCGTTCCCGGCCCGCCACGAACTCCTCGAACTCCGGCGCCCGCGTCGACCCCGGGCTCTCCGGCCCCGCCCGGTTCGTTGAGTGATCCATGCCCTGGTAACGCATCGGACCCGACGGTACGTGACACCCCCCGCCCGCCCGCCCGCCCGACGCCCGGGGCCGTCCTGAGCCGTCCGGGGGAGTCCGTGCGGCACGATGGGACCTCGACCGGGCGTCACGGGACGCCCGGCGGACGGAGAGGGCGGGTGGACGCGGATGGGCGCGGAAGGCGACGTCTACGACCTGGTGGTGATCGGCGGCGGACCGACCGGGGAGAACCTCGCCGACCGGGCGCACGCCGGCGGGCTGAGCGTGGCCCTGGTCGAGAGCGAACTCGTCGGCGGCGAGTGCTCCTACTGGGCCTGCATGCCCAGCAAGGCGTTGCTGCGCCCGGTCGCCGCGCTCGCCGACGCCCGCCGGGTGGCCGGCGCCCGGGAGGCCGTCGGCGGCGGGCGGCTGGACGCCGCCGCCGTGCTGGCGCGCCGCGACGCCTTCGCCTCGCACTGGCACGACGACGGGCAGGTGGAGTGGCTGGCCTCGGCCGGCATCGACCTGGTCCGTGGCCACGGACGGCTGGACGGCGAACGCCGGGTCGCCGTCGACACCCCCGACGGCGGACGGCGCGTCCTCACCGCCCGGCACGCCGTCGCCGTGTGCACCGGCACCCGCGCCGCCCTCCCCGACCTGCCCGGTCTGGCCGACGCCCGGGTCTGGACCAGCCGCGAGGCCACCTCCGCGCGGGCCGTGCCCGGCCGGCTCGCGGTGGTCGGCGGCGGCGTCGTCGCCGTCGAGATGGCCACCGCCTGGCGCGCCCTCGGCAGCGAGGTCACCCTGCTGGTGCGCGGCGACCGACTGCTCGACCGCACCGAGGAGTTCGCCGGACAGCTCGTCTCGGACGGCCTGCGCGCGGCCGGCGTCGACGTCCGCCTCGGCGTCTCGGTCACCGCCCTGCGCCGCGAACCGGACGGCACCCTGCTGCTCGACCTCGCCGACGGCACCCGACTCCCCGCCGACGAGGCCCTGTTCGCCACCGGCCGCCGCCCCGCCACCGCCGACCTCGGCCTCGACACCGTCGGACTCGAACCCGGCGGCTGGATCGACACCGACGACACCGGCCGCGCCACCGCCGTCCCGGCCGGCTGGCTGTACGCGGCGGGCGACGTCAACCACCGCGCGCTCCTCACCCACCAGGGCAAGTACCAGGGCCGGATCTTCGGCGCCGCCATCGCCGACCGCGCCGCCGGCCGCCCGCTCGACCTCGCCCCCTGGGGCCGCTCCGTCGCCACCGCCGACCACGCCGCCGTCCCGCAGGTGGTCTTCGCCGACCCCGAGGTCGCCGCCGTCGGCCGCACCCTGCGCGAGGCCCGGGACGCCGGACTGCGGGTGCGCGCCGTCGACTACGACCTCGGCGCCGTCTCCGGCGCCGCCCTGTACGCCGACGGCTACCGCGGCCGGGCCCGGGCCGTCGTCGACCTCGACCGGGAGGTCCTGGTCGGCGTCACCTTCGCCGGGCCCGGCGTCGCCGAACTGCTGCACTCCGCGACCGTCGCCGTCGCCGGGGAGGTGCCGCTCGCCCGGCTCTGGCACGCCGTCCCCGCCTACCCCACGATCAGCGAGGTCTGGCTGCGGCTGCTGGAGGCCTACCGGGGCTGACCCGGGCCCAGGGGCGGGGCGTCCCCGCCCCCGCCCCCGGGGCGGGGGAGCGGTGGGCGGAAAATCCGTTGCGGGCGGATTCGGCGGGGCCCTACCCTGGCGGCGCCGGGTCGTTCCGGTGCCGTTCCGCGCCGCGCAGGAGAGGAGGTCGTGATGCCCACCCCGCCACCGGCGCGCCCGACCTCCCCCGCCGTCCCGCCGTCCGCGCGGTAGGGGAGCGGGCCGCGCCTCCGGTACCCGCCCGCCCCACCCCGGAGACGCCGTGATCCTCCGCCCCACCGTCGAGGCCGACCTCGACGGCCTCCTCCCGCTGCTCGTCACCGATCCCGCCGGCACCCTGACGCCCGAGGCGTACACCGCCCGGCTCGCCACCGGCGAGTACCGCCCGGGGCGGACGTGGATCGCCCAGGACGCCCCCGGCGCCGCGCCGCTCGCGCTCGCCGTCTGGTGGGGCGGCCCGGCGGACGCCGAACCGGCCGCGCTCGACGCGCTGCTGGTCTCCGCCGCCGTCCGCCCCACCGCCGGGCGCACCGCGCTGGCCGCCGACCTGCTCACCGCCGCCCACGCCGCGTACGGCCACGCCCCCGCCTACCACCTCCTCCTCCCCGGCGACTGGCACGACCGCCCCGACACCCGCGCCGCCGTCGCCTGGCGCCGGGAGGCCGCCCGCCGGGCCGGCCTCACCGCGGGCCTGGAACGGCTGCGCTACGCGTGGACGCCGAGCGCGGGCCTCCCCGCCCCCACCGGTCGCCTGCGCTTCCGCCCCGAACCGGACGACGAGGTCTTCGTCGACCTGTTCCGCCGCGTCCTGACCGGCACCCTCGACGCCACCTCCCGCACCGCCGCCGCCCACCTCGGCGCCGAGGCCCAGGCCCGGGCCGACGTCGCCCTCTACCGGGACCGCATGCCCGGCGAACGCGCCTGGTGGCGCACCGCCCACACCCCCGACGGCGAGACGGTCGGCTTCGCCGTCCCCTCCCGCAACTCCGCCTCCCCCGTGGTCGGCTACCTCGGCGTCCTGCCCGAACACCGGGGCCGCGGCCACGCCGAGGAGATCCTCGCCGAGACCACCCGCATCCTGGCCGCCGAGACCGACGCCGCCCACGTCGGCGCCGACACCGACCTGGACAACACCCCGATGGCCGCCGCCTTCGAACGCGTCGGCTACCGCACCACCGCCCGCCGCCTGGTCCTCGCCGCCGAACCCTCCGAACCCGCCGAACCACCGACACCCTGACGGCCGCCCGGCCGCCCGCCCGGCGCCGGGGGAGGCCCTCGGGGAAGGGATGCCCCGGCCCCGGTGTTGCGGCAGCGTGACGCCACGTCACAATCCCGGCCGACCGTTGATCATCCCGGCCCGGGTGTGTGACCGTGGCGGCACTCCGGCCACCGCCCGGCCGGAGACCGGACGACCCGAGGAGGACCCCGGTGCCCACCCCCGACCGCCCGCTGCGCTCGCTGGGATTCCTGACCATCGGCCTGTTCGACGAACACGACCCGGCCGGCGGCCACGAAGCCACCCTGCGACTGATCGAACTCGGCGAACAGCTCGGCTTCGACAGCGCCTGGCTCCGCCACCGCCACCTCCAGTACGGCATCTCCTCCCCGCTGACCGTCCTCGCCGCCGCCACCCAGCGCACCCGCCGGATCGCCCTCGGCACCGCCGTCACCCCGCTCGGCTGGGAGAACCCGCTCCGCTACGCCGAGGACCTCGCCACCGTCGACGTCCTCTCCGGCGGCCGGCTCAACCCCGGCGTCAGCGTCGGCACGCCGATCCACTTCGAGGACGTGAAGGACGCGCTCTACCCCGACACCGCCGACCGGGAGGACTTCACCTACACCCGGGTCCAGCGCCTCCTCGACCTGCTGGCCGGCCGGCCCGCCAGCACCTTCCACGGCACCGAGGGCATCGAGGCCTACTCCGACCACGTCCAACCCCACGTCCCCGGCCTGGCCGCCCGGGTCTGGTACGGCGGCGGCAGCCTGCGCTCGGTCCGCTGGGCCGGCGAGCACGGCCTGAACCTGCTCACCAGCAGCGTCGTCCGCGCCGAGGAGGGCGAGGACTTCGCCGCCAACCAGCTCGGCCTGATCCGCGCCTTCCGCGCCGCCCACCCCGCCGGGGAGAAGGCGCGCGTCTCGCACGGCCTCGTCGTCGTCCCCACCGACAGCGCCACCCCCGAACAGCGCGCCAAGTACCTGGCCTACGCCGAATCCCGCCTCCCCCGCACCCGCACCCCCCAGGGCCCGGGCCGCCTCCTCTTCGCCCCCGACCTGGTCGGCACCAGCGAGCAGCTCGCCGAACGGCTCTACGCCCACCCGGCCTTCCGCGAGACCGACGAGGTCGCCTTCGCCCTCCCGTTCACCTTCGCCCCGGAGGACTACGTCCAGATCCTCACCGACCTCGCGACCCGCCTCGGCCCCCTGCTCGGCTGGCGCCCGGCGCACTGACCGCACCCGCACCCGCCCGCCCACCCGGGACAACCAGTGGTTGTGGGGAACCTCCCCCGAGGTTGTTTGACCTGCGGCATTGCCGGTTGATTGGCTCTCCCGGGTCAACGTCGCCTTGTGCGACTGGAACATCGAGGGGCGCGCCGGGCATGACGGGCAGTACGGGCAGCACGGGCAGGAGAAGGCTGGGCCGGCCGTTCGGCTGGCTGTGGGCGGCGTACGCGGTGAGCGCGTACGGGTCGGGGCTGGGCTTCGGGGCGCTGCCGCTGATCGCGGTGCTGGTGCTGCACGCCGGCCCGGCCGAGGTGTCCGCGCTGTCGGCGGTGGGGCCGGCGGTGGGGGCGCTGATCGCGGTGCCGCTCGCGCCGTGGGTGGAGTTCCGGCGCAAGCGCCCGGTCATGATCGCGACGGACCTGGTCCGGTGCGCGGCCATGGCGTCGATCCCGCTCGCCCACGCCCTCGGCCTGCTGGGAATGCCGCAGCTGTTCGCGGTCTCGGCGGTGACCGCCGCCGCCAGGATCGCGTTCGGCGCGGCCGGCGGCGCCCACCTCAAGGCGCTCGTCCGGCCGGAGGACCTGCTGGTGGCCAACGCCCGGCTCGAGTCCACCAACTGGAGCTCCATCGCGGTCGGACCGCCGCTGGGCGGCGCGGCGATCGGCGTGTTCGGCCCGCTCAGCACCGTGCTGGCCGACGCGCTCAGCTACCTGCTCTCCGCGCTGGGCCTCACCGCGATCCGCAGCCGGGAGGCCGCGCCGCGGCGGGCGCCCGGCGGCGGGCCGCGCGCGGGCGGGCCGCTCGACGGCTGGCGGCACATCGCGGGCGACCCCGAGCTGCGGGCGCTGTACCTCAACGCCGTGCTGGTCTCCGGCCTGGTCATGGCCACCGAGCCGCTGCTCGCCGTCCTGCTGCTGCGCCAACTCGGCTTCCCGCCCTGGCAGTACGCGCTCGCCTTCGCCGCGCCCTGCCTCGGCGGACTGGTCGGCTCCCGGCTGGCCCGGCGGGTGGTGGCCCGCCACGGCCGGCACCGGGTCTTCCGGGTGGTCGGCACCCTGCGCGCGGTCTGGCTGATCGGCCTGGTCCTCGTCCGGCCCGGCGTGGTCGGCCTGGTCACCGTGATGGCCGTCGAACTGGCGATCATCGTCCACATGAGCCTGTACACCCCGGTGCTCGCCACCCACCGGCTCGAACGCACACCCGACCACCTGCTCGCCCGCACCCTGACGGCCTGGTCGATCGGCCAGCAGGCGGCCATCGCCCTGTGCACCGCCCTCGGTGGCCTGCTCGCCGCCGCCACCGGCCCGCG
Source organism: Kitasatospora sp. NPDC015121 (assembly GCF_055562955.1). Taxonomy (NCBI): domain Bacteria; kingdom Bacillati; phylum Actinomycetota; class Actinomycetes; order Kitasatosporales; family Streptomycetaceae; genus Kitasatospora; species Kitasatospora sp. NPDC015121. The sequence continues at coordinate 175,045 of NZ_JBVHEH010000009.1, read as the reverse complement.
CACCGCCCTCGCCGCCGCCGGACTGGCCGCCCTGGCCACCCCGCTCCTGCTGCCCCGCCACGACCGGGCACCGCGCCCCGGACCGGAACCGTCCCCCGCCCGTCCGTGACGTCCCGCCGCCGTCACCACCGCCGTCACCACCGCCGGGGAAAACCGTTCGCGTCCGCGGACCCGGCGGGCTACCTTCGGGCCCATGACGACCGGGACGGCCTCGCGCCACGCACGGATCGGTGACCCGGTGCTCCGCTGAGCGCCGCGCGGGCCGCGGCCGGCCCGCCGTCCGAGCCGGGGGCGCGGGCCCCACCGTCGTCGTGTCCGACCGACAGGAAGCGGGAGAGCACAGGTCAGACCGACGACAGGAGACACCCATGCCCATCGAGACGCTGCACGTCCCCACCCCGGACGGCCCCGCCGACGCGATCGTCGCCCACCCCGGCGACCGCGGACGGCACCCCGGGGTGCTGATGTACCCGGACGGGTTCGGCATCCGGCCCGCGCTGCGGGAGCTGGCCGCCGAACTGGCCGGGCACGGCTACCACGTGCTGGTGCCGAACGCCTTCCACCGGCAGGGCCCGACCCCGCTGCTCGACCTGCCCGCACGCATCGACCAGCGGGCCAGGCCCGCGCTCCTCGCCCGGCTGATGCCGATGATCGAGGCGCACACCCCCGCACTCGTCCGGCGCGACGCCCGGGCGTACCTCGACTTCCTCGCCGCCCGGCCGGGAGTCGCCCCGGGGCCCGTCGGGGTGACCGGCTACTGCATCGGCGGCCTGTACGCGGTGCACACCGCCGCCGCCCACCCCGGCCGGGTCGCCGCCCTCGCCGCGTTCCACGCCCCGGTGGGCGCCGCCGGCCCGGAGAGCTTCCGGCGGATCACCGCCCGGGCCCACTTCGGCCACGCCGCGAGCGACCTGACGGCCGGACAGTTCGAGGCGCTCGGCCGGGAACTGGACGCCGCCGGGGTCGACCACCGGTCGGAGGTCTACCCCCGCACCGCCCACGGCTTCACCATGCCCGACACCGACGCCTTCGACCCCGCCGGGCTCCGCCGCCACTGGGACCGCCTGCTCCCGCTGCTCGGCGCCGCCCTCGGCGGCTGAGCGGAACCCGGGCCGGGCCCCAGCGGGGCCCGGCCGCCGGCCGCGTGCCGCCGTTGCCAGCGGGCCCGGTGGAAGATCGGGTCGGCGGCGACCACGCACAGGGCGTGCACCGGGTCGTCGGTGCCCCCGGCGGCGAAGAAGCCGACCCAGTCGGTCTGGTAGCTCTCGCCGCGGCGGTGGATCTCGCGGTCGCCGACGACGGACTCGCCGGCCTCGGTCAGCGAGTCGCCCATCCAGAAGAGGAGTTCGGGCCGGGCCAGGACGAAGGACGTCCCGGCGTGCTCGGCGAGGCGGGCCGGGTGGCGGTCGGCCAGGCGGCGGACGCCGTCCGGGCGGTCGGCGGGGCGCGGCGCCGGGGCGGTCACCGTCAGCGGGGCGCCGCCGTGGCGCGGGGTGCGCCGCAGGGCGGGCCAGTCGGACGGGCGCAAACCGGTGTCCTCGCGGGCCACCAGCAGGGAGGTGGTCCGGGCGTCCAGCGGGCCGGGGCCCGGCGGGGCCGGGACGTGCAGCGCGCTGTGCGGGCTGGTCGCGGCGAGCCGGAACAGCGCGCCCAGGCGCAGCAGGTCGGCGCGGCTCGCGTACAGGAACCCGACGCCGAGGTCGGGCGGGTGGAAGAAGGTGCCGCGGAGCATCGGCCCGGTGTCCAGCAGCCGGCCGAGCCGCGCGCCGGTGGACACCGGCCGACTGCTCACCCGCAGGCGCATCCGCCCGCCCCCACCGCCCCCGCCGCCGTCCGTCTCGACCATCCGCCGAGTACAGCACGCGGCCCGCGGCCGTGGCCAGCGCGTTTCCGGGCGGCCGGCGCCACCGCCCCCGTCCGGCCCTGGACGGACCCGGGCGGGGGCGGTGGGCCGGTCAGCGCGTCAGCCGGTCTTCACGGTGCACGCGGTGCCGTTCAGGGTGAACGCCGTCGGAGCGGTGTTCGATCCGCTCCAGGTGCCGTTGAAGCCGAAGGAGGCCGAACTCCCGGCCGCGATCGTCTTGTTGTAGCCCGCGTCGGTGACGGTCACCTGGGCGCCGCTCTGCGTGACGCTGCCGTTCCACAGCGAGCCGACGGTCTGCCCGCTCGGGAAGGCCCACTTGACCGTCCAGCCGTTCACCGGCGTGGTGCCCTTGTTCGCCACCGTCACGTTGGCGCCGAAGCCGCCGCCCCACTGGCTGGCCACCGCGTAGGTGATCTCGCAGGACGAGGCGCCCCCGGTGGGCGAGGCGGAGGGCGAGGCGGAGGGCGAGGTGGAGGCGGACGGCGAGGGTGACGTGGACGCGGAGGCGGACGCCGAAGCCGACGCCGATGCCGATGCGGAGGGGGAGGGCGAGACGCCGCCCGCCGTGTCGCCGTACACGATGCCCCGGCCGTTGGTGCCGACGTAGACCCGGCCGTAGATCCGCGGGTCGCCGGTGATCGCGCCGCCGGTCCACCCCCACTGGTGGGCGTCGTCGTTGATCCGGACCCAGTTCGTGCCCGCGTCGTCGGAGCGGAAGAGGCCGCGGACGCCGCCGATCTTCGCGGAGGTGTACAGCGCGGGGTAGGCCCTGCCGGGGGCGGCCTTGCCGAAGCCGATGTTGTCGGCCTGGTCGACGCCCGCCTGCCTGGTGAAGGTCGCGCCGCCGTCGGTGGAGTGCCACAGGCCGTAGCTGGTGGTGGCGGTGCCGCCGGCCAGCCAGACGTCGCCCTTGGTGCCCGGGACCGCCTTGAAGCGGACCGACTCGGTGGGCAGGCCGCCCGCCTTGGCGGTGAAGGTGGCGCCCGCGTCGGTGGAGACGTAGAAGGTGCCGCCGGACCAGCCGTAGAAGGTCTTCGGGTCGACCCGGTCGGCCTGCACGCCCGCGCCCGCCGGGAGGCCGGTGACGGCCGTCCAGGAGTTGCCCGTCCCGGAGGAGCGGTGGACGCCGGCGCCCTTCGGGCTCCACACGGTGGCCGAGCCGTCGGCGGCGATCGCGACCTGCCCGCCGCCGGTCACGCCGGCCGGCTCGGCGGAGGCCGCGAACCAGTTGGCGCCGCCGTCCGTCGAGTAGCCGATGTGCTTCTCGGTCGAGCCGGACGCGGTCTCGCCGACCCGCACCATGGTGGCCGGGGCGGCCTCGGCGAAGTCCATCGAGGTGCCCGACGTCAGGTTCGGCTGGGCGAAGATCCTCGCCGGGACCTTCGTCAGGTCGTCGTGCCGGAACCCGCCCAGGTCGCCCAGCGAGCTGAGCAGCGGCGCGCCGGTCGGCGGGGAGACCAGGTCGTTGACCGCGGTCTCCTCCAGGCCCTTGACCACCGGGGCGATGGTGACCTTGGTGCCCTTGTCGAAGTCGGTCAGGTTCGAGGAGCCGTACAGCGTCGCGCCGGTGCCGTACATCATCCGGTTCGAGTCGAACGGGTCGATCTCCAGCGACTCGGTCATCCAGCCGAGCTTCGGCGACTCCTCCGGCGCGGAGACGTTCGCGTTGAAGGTCAGCCACGGCACCGAGGAGATGTCGAGGGAGTACTGGTCGACCCGGGTCGGGTAGCCGTTGTACGACCAGAACGGCTTCCAGGTCGCGCCCGAGTCGGTCGAGCGCCAGATCTGGGTGTCCGGCCACCACGAGCTGTAGCCCGTCACCATCAGCACGTTCGGGTGCTGGCGGTCGACGGTCAGGCCCGAGTAGCCGAAGAAGTTGTTCCCGCTGTCCGAGGACGGCACCGGGCTGACGTTCGTCCAGGTGCCGGTCGCCGTCGCGTACTTCCACACGTCGCCGTGCGCGCCGTCGTACGGACCGCCGGTGTCCGAGTACGAGACGAACAGGTTGCCGCCGGACGCGTCCAGGACGGCCTTGTGCGGGACGAAGCCGGTGGGCTGACCGCCGATCCTGGTCCAGGTCGAACCGCCGTCGTTCGAGCGGTAGACGCTGTTCTGCTTGTCCGCGACGCCCACGTACATCGTCCTGGTGACGCCGTTGACCGTGCCGCCGCCCTGGTCGAAGACCTCCCAGAGCACGCCCAGCGGGTCGCTCTGGTAGCCCGAGGCGTCGGACGGGTCCGGCGCGTACGTGCCGGTCACCGGGAACGCGGTCACCTGCGACCAGGTCACGCCGTAGTCCGCGCTGCGCCACAGGCCCTTGCCGCTCGGGGCGCCGAACCAGAGCACCGCGCTGTTGTTCGGGTCGACGGTCAGGCGCTCGCCCATGCCGCGGCCCGGCATGTTGCCGCCGACCTTGAACGGCAGGGTGGTGCGCTGCCAGGTCCGGCCCTGGTCGGTGGAGCGCAGGATCGCGCCGTTCGCCGGGTCCCAGCTGTTGGTGTAGGTGCCGGTCGCGACGTACACCCGGTTCGGGTCCTTCGCGTCGGTGGCCAGGCTGGCCACGCCCGTCAGGCCCCAGTCGCTCCAGCCCAGCGAGTCCAGCAGCGGGATCCACTGCTTGGTCGCCGGGTCCTGCCGGTACGCGCCGCCGATGTCGGTGCGGGCGTACACCAGGCCCTTCTGCCCCTGGTTGAAGACGATGCCCGGGATGAACCCGCCACCGCCGATCTGCGCGTTGTTCCAGGTGTACGGCTGGCTCGCGGCGACCGCCGGGCTCGACGTCTCGGCCGCGCTGGCGGACAGCTGGGGCAGCACCGCGGTCGCCGCGCAGGCGGCGAGGGCGGCCGCGGCGGCCAGCGTCGCCAGCACCGGCCGGCGTCCGCGCGCCGGGGGCCGGGAGGCGGCCCGGCGCTCCAGGGGCACAGGGGTCATGGGGGACTCTCCTAGGTCACGGGTGGGGGACCAGGAAAACCGCCCGCGCCACCCGCCCGACAACGACCCCGCTCCGAGCGCCGGTAGAATCGCAGGTCAGTGCGGGGAGCGAAGTGAAAGTTACAGCCCCGGAACGCCGGAAACCCCTGTCGTCCAGCGCGGTCTGACGATCCGTCGAAACCTTTCGTGGACCATCCTTCGACGGATATTCGACAGCTCTTTCGCCTGCGTGCGACGGGCGCGGCGGCCCGGCCCGACGCGCCGTCAGGCCGGATTCGACAGCCGTTCGACAGTCGGCCGGGCTGCTTGTACCAGCTCCCCGCGGCCGCCGTCGCCGGTGGTTTCCCCGCCGCCGTCAGCCGAGCGGACGGCCGGTGAACAGCCGGGCCAGCGTCGGGAGCAGCGCGGGCAGCAGCACCGCGTTGCCGCGCGCCAGCGGCACCTGGAACACCGGCTCGGGGCCGCCGCCCGCCCGGTACAGCGACACGAAGCCGTCCGCCACCCGCACCGGCGCCAACTCGCGCCACGCCAGCGCCCGTTCGGTGACCTTCCGCCCGCTGCCGGTCCGGGCGCTCGCCCCGTCCCGGTCCAGCCGCAGCGCGCCGATCGTCACCGCCGTCCCGGCCGCGACCGCCTCGACGTACCACTCCAGCAGCCGGGGCTCGACCCGCCGCCGGACCAGGTCGACCAGCGCCAGCCACTCCCGCGGCGGCTCGGCGTTCTTCCGGAAGGTGGTGAACCGCAGGTCGCCCAGCCCGCGCCCGGCCGGACCGACCCCGAAGCCGTACGTGGTGACGTACGAACTCGGCCCGAGGAAGCGGCGGGTGACGGTCCGGGAGACCGGGTAGCAGACCCACTCGACGTCGTCGAGCGCGATCGACTCCTCGCCGTAGGAGATCCGCTCGCCGTCGGCGCGCAGCCGGCTCCACTCGTGCTTGGTGTCCAGCACGACGCCGACGGGCTCGGGCCGTGCCAGGGGCGTCGGCGCCGGTGTCGGTACGGGCGTCGGCGTCGGCGTCGGTACGGGCGAGGGCGCGGGCGGTGGCGCGGGCGCCGGGGCGGGCTGCGGCCGGTCGGCGGCCAGGTGGCGGGCCAGCCACTCGGGGACGGTCGGGCGCGGGTAGGCGAACAGGTCCTCGCGGTAGTGCACGGCGGGCAGCAGGTCCTCGGCGGGCAGCGGTTCCTCGCCGAGGTCGTAGTCGACCAGCACGCCGCCGAAGCCCGGTTCCGCGTCGGCCTCCACCAGCAGCCGGTACCAGGGGCCGTCGGCGGTCCGGGCGGCCAGGTGGCGTTGGCGGCGGACCAGGATCGCCAGCTTCTCCGGAACGCGGACCACGGTCTCCCGGCTGCCGCGCCGGAAGGTCAGCCGGGCGGTCTCGGCGCCGACGGTGCAGGAGAAGACGGCGGTGAGGCTCTCCCAGCCCTTCGGGCCGAGCCGGGCCAGCTGCTGCACGATCGGGTCGAGCAGCCCGGCGGCCTGCTTGATCAGGGTGCTCTCGGCGGGCCGGTCCACCACCGCGGGCGGGGCGGGGGGCGCCCCCGGCGGCCGGGTGGCGGCCGCCCACAGGTCGGCCTCCTCGTCGTGGAGCGACTCCCCGTCCGGCACCCGGCGGATGAACGCCTCCTCGGCGCGGAAGCGTTCGCGCAGCACGGCCGGCGGCAGCGAGGTGGTGGCCTCCCGGATCCGGCCCAGGTCGCCGACCAGGAACACCGAGCCGCGGCCGTCCGTCCGGTCCGGCCCGTGCACGTACCAGCCGCCGGGGAAGCGCTCCGCGACCAGCGCGTCCACCGGCCGGTCGGCGCCGGTCGCCGCGATCCGCTCGGCGACCAGCCGCAGCGCCTCGGCCCGCTCCAGCTCGCCGCGCCCGCCCGGGGCGGGCTCCCCGGCCAGGGGGTGGGCGGGGTCGTCACGGCCCGGGCCCGGGTAGTGGTGCAGCAGCTCGAACCAGAGCAGCACCTCCTGCGCGGCCCGCCGGTCGACGCCGTCGCACAGCAGCTGCCAGCGGCCGCCGCCGTCCCGGGCGAACACCATCCGCCCGTCCTCGTGCCCGACCTCCACGTACCCGGCCCCGCACCGGTCCCCGAACGCGCCCATCCGCTCCGGATCGGGCCGCTCGCGGTCGGTGCGGTGCCCGTGCACCACCCCCAGCGCGTCAAGCGCGATCACCTCGTACGAGCTGGACGGGTCGTACGGGGCGGACGGGTCGTACGGGACCATCGGCGGCACTCCCTCCGCGCTGCCCCGCGCGCCGGTGCGGACGGGTGCGACGGCCAACGACCCTAGCCCGACCGCGCCGCCGCCCGGGCGACCTCCACGGAACCTCCCATTCGCTTGCGGCACCGGCGGATCGGCCGGCGGCAGGTCAGCAGGACTGGCGCACCACCAGGTGGGTCGGCAGCACCACCGAGCGCCCCGGCGCCGGGTCCTGCAGCAGCTCCACCGCCCGGGCGCCCAGGTCCTCGACGGGCTGGCGGACGGTGGTCAGGCCCGGGCGGGCCGTCGCCGCGGCCGGCGAGTCGTCGAAGCCGACCACGGCGACGTCGTCCGGCACCCGCCGCCCGAGCCGGCGCAGCGCCCGCAGCGCGCCCACCGCCATCGCGTCCGAGGCGGCGAACACCGCGTCCACGTCCGGGTACTGGTCGAGCAGCCGGAGCATCGCGTGCTCGCCGGAGCGCGACCCGAAGTCGCCGTACGCCACCGCGCAGCGGGTCGGGTCGCCCTGGTCGGCCAGCGCCCGCCGGTAGCCGGCCAGCCGGTCCGCGCCCGCGGCGGTGTCCGGCGGCCCGGCGATGGTGGCGATCCGCCGCCGCCCGGCCCGGTGCAGCAGGTGGACGGCGGCGCGCGCGCCGCTCAGGTTGTCGGCGTCCACGTGCGCGAGCCGCTGCGACTGCGGCGGCCGGCCCAGCGACACCACCGGCACGCCCGCGGCCTGCAGCAGCCCCGGCAGCGCGGGGTCGCCCCACCGCCCGACCAGCAGCACGCCGTCCACGTGCCCGCCGCACAGGTAGCGCACCAGCGACGGCCGGGCCGGGCCCGGGCCCGCCGTGAGCACCACCAACTCCCGGTCCGGAACCACCCGTTGGGCGCCGGCCAGGAGTCGCACCGGGAACGGGTCGGCGTGGAAGCGCAGCAGGTCGGCGAACGCGACCACGGCGATCGCCCCGGTGTCCCGGGCCGTCGCGGCGGGCGCCCGGCGGCGGACGTAGTTCAACTCGCGGGCCGCGCGCTCGACCCGCGCCGCGATCTCGGCGGACACCGGCGCGGACCGGTTCAGCACCCGGGACGCGGTGGCGCTCGACACGCCCGCGCGGGCCGCGACCTGGGCCAGCGTCGGCGCCTCGGCACACGGCGCCTCGGCGCACGGGGTCTCGGCGCACGGTGCCTGGTGCGGCGTGGGGCCCGGGGACGGGCACTCGGAGGTCGGGAACGGGAGGGCGCCGCCCGGCTGGCGGGGGGCGCTCGTCGGGTGGGGGAGCGGGTGAACGGGCAACGCGGTCGCCCTTCCTGGCGCGGGGTGGGGGAAGCCGCTGGCCACCCGCCCGGGGCCATCGGTGACCGCACCGTAGGGTCCTGGTCGGTGGACCGTCAAGGCTTCTGACAGGACCCGCCCGCCCGCGCCCGGTCGATCATGACCGCCGGCTGCCCGCCGCCCGAGGGGGTCGGACCGTCCGGTGGTCGGTTCGTCAGATCGGCGCCGGGGCCGACGTGTTGGGCTCCGGGCTTCCGTCCGGGCGGGTGACGGCCCCGGCGGGCCCGGTGGTCAGTGGACCTCGCGGTACCAGCGCCGGTGGACGACCGGTTCGACCGTCAGCACCGCCGCGCCCGCCACGGCGCCCACCAGCAGGCTGGGCCCGCCGCCCGCGACGAGCGCGCCGAGGCAGGCGGCGGCGACGACCAGCGGGCGCACCAGGGTGAGCGGGCCGAGGCCGACCACCACGGAGAGGGTGGCGGCACGGAAGGGCAGGAAGAGGTAGCCGACCAGCGAGACCAGCACGGCGGCGGCGTACAGGGCCAGCGGCAGCAGGTAGCCGAACGCCCCGGCGGTCAGGTCCCGGAACGCGCGGTCCGGGTCGGCGGCGGTGAGCAGCCGGAGTCCGGCGGTCAGCGCGGGCGCGAGCAGCAGGACGGCCCCGACCGCCAGCCCGCGCAGCGCCGCCCGCGCGTTGGCCCGGGCCTTGCGGATCCGGGCGTCCCGGCCGGCCATGGCGCGGAAGCCGCTGAACGCCGCGTCGACCAGGCCCAGGGCGAGGAGCAGCAGCGCGGGCGTCACCGGGCCTCCGGCGCGAGCCGCCGGTCCGAGGCGGACTGCCCGTCCGGCGCGAACCGTTCGGGGCCGAGAAGGCGCCGGGAGGCGCGGCCGAGGGCGCGGCGGAACGGTTCCTCCAGGTGCGGCCGGATGCCCAGGACCGGGCGCAGCGTGGTGCAGAAGGGGTTGGCGGCCCGTCGCGGCTCGTACACCAGCGGCCGCATCCCCGAGGCGGCCGCGGCCCGCAGCAGGGTCTCGTCGCCGTGCGCCCGTCGGGCGGAGGCGACGCCGTCGTGGCGGCCCAGCGGGTGGCGCATCCGGGCGCGGTGGAAGACCCACGCGCCGATCGGTGCGAGACCGGTCGCGGCGATGTCGTAGTGGCAGAACGCCAGCGCGGGGGAGGCGCCCTGGGCGCGGAAGAACTCCGCCAGCGCGGGGGCCGGGAAGTGGTGCAGCACGCCGGTGGAGACGTACACGGTCGCCGCCTCCGGCAGGTCGAAGGCGTTGCCGTGGACGAAGCGGCAGTCGAGTCCCTCGCTGCGGGCCAGCCGGTCCGCCTCGCCGACCAGCGCGGCGTCCAGGTCGACCCCGACCAGTTCGACGTCCGGCCCGAGCCGGCCGGTGGCGGCCAGCCAGCGGACCAGGTAGCCCAGCCCGCAGCCGACGTCGACCAGCCGGTACGGCCCGGGCCGGCCGGTGGACCGGATCGCGGCGAACAGCGGGCCGAGCAGGTGGACGAGGCGCTCGCCGATCCGCAACTCCTCGCTGAGCCGCTGAAGTTCGGTGTGCACGCTGATCAGCAGCCGGTCGACGGCGTCCGGGTCCAGCACCCCGTCCGGGCGGGCGGGCAGCTTCGCGACGATCCGGGCCGCCCGCCCGTCGCCGTCCGCGCGCAGCCGCTCGACCACCTCGGCGCGCCGCACCGGCAGCCGCCGGCCGCTGTCCGGGTCGACCGCCCTGATCAGATCGGATATCTCCAAGGGGGACACGGGCCACACCCTACGGCGCCGCCCGCCCGGGCACCGGGTCGGGCGGGGACCAGGCCGGACGGGACGCGTAGCGGGCGAGGAAGAGGTCGACGCCCGCGGCGATCCGGAAGCCGAGGGCGGCCGGGTCGACGAGGGTGGCGGGGGCGAAGGTGCGGACGAGCTGCTGGGCCGTCAGGGACGGGTCGGGGAGGTCGGCGGCCTCGGCGCTCCGGCTGCGCGGGGCGGTCCCCTCGTGCCGGGCGGGCGGGTTCACCCGGATCTGCGGCACGTGCTGCCGTCCGCCCGAGGCCAGGAACTCCTCGGTGGGCAGCGCCTCGTGGACGATCCCGGACCCCGCCGTCAGCCACTGGACGCCGCCGGCCCGGACCACGGCCCGGTGGCCGCGCGAGTCGGCGTTGCCGACCGGACCGACCTGGTCGCCCATCAGGAACGGTTCCAGGAACGGGAGCCCGTCGGTCGGGAAGGGCCGGCGGACGGGGAAGCCGGCGCCCTCGTGGGTGTGGAGCGGGCTGACGGTGCGAAGGCCTGCGCGACCTGCCGCCGTACGACCAGGACCTCGACACCTCCGGCCCCCGCCCACCCAGGAGTGCGGGTACGGCTTCGAGGACCCGACCGCCCACACCCCGGCGGGGTCAGGTGCGCCGGTCGGGCTGGATCAGGTCGGCGAGCTCCTGGGCGCCACCGAGTTCGGGGGACCGCCGGGCCAGCTCGCGCAGGCGGATGGCGTAGGCGTGGCGCTGGGTGTCGGTGCCGTGCTCGGCGACGGCCTCGGCGAGTTGGCGCGCCCGGTCGCCGTCGCCCGCCGCCAAGGCGACCACGGCGGTGAAGAAGGCGCCGGTGATGCCGTCGGACAGGGCCTGGTTGGCGGTGAGAACGAGGCGTAGGCGGGGCACGTCCGCGTGGTCGACGGCGGCGTGGGCCTGCTCGGTCGCACGGTCCGGGTCGGTGACGATCTCGTAGACCTCGCTGGCGGAGAGCACCTCGGCGAGCAGGAGGATGGCCAGGTGCTGGTAGGCGACCGGCATCCCGGCCTCGCCGAGCAGCACCAGGGCCTCCGGCGTGCGCAGCACGACGCCGTGTGCGTCCAGGAAGTCCTTGGACTCGCTCCAGGTGGGGGTGGCGAGCCACTCGCCGAGGAGCCGCCGCAGCTCGTGGTCCTTCCGGCCGCGCTCCAGGAACGCGTCGAGGCCGTCGGCGTCGATCCGGTCGAGGACGCCGGTGAGGCGGTCGATGGCCGGGTCCTCGGGGAAGAGGGCCGCGGCGAGTTCCAGGTGGCCGCGGAAGTCCGGCTGCCGGAGGCGGTCGGCGCGTTCGTGGAGGAACGCCTCGGTACCGGGCCAGTCACCGGCAGCGACGGCCCATGCGTTGAGGACGTCCAGGACGTCGTCGGGGAGCGGGTCGACGGCCCAGCGGGGGAGCCGCGGATCCTGGACGGCGAGGCTCGTCGCGCTGGTGCGTACGATTTGCCGGGCCCTGCTCAGGCGCGATGGCGTGCCGGTCGCGCAGGCCGCAGCGGATTGCGTCAGTTGTTCGATGGCGTGGGCGGTGTCGGCGTGTGCGGAGAGGTAGACGGCGTAGCGGGCACGTAGCTCCGCCTGACCGAGCGCGTCGCCTCCCAGGTCGGTGATAGCGGCCTCCCAGGTGGAACGCGCACTTTCCGGCTCCTGTTGGTTGGCGAGGTTGGTGAGGGAGGCGGCGAGGTCGGGGAGGTGGGCGGCGGGGTCGGCTTGGGCGAGAGCGCGGTAATGGTCGACGGCTTCGGTGGCGGTGTCGAGCGCGGCCTGCCGGTCCTCTGCCGCGCTCTGTTGGTTGGCGAGGTTGTTGAGGGACGAGGCGAGGCGGGGGAGGTGGGCGGCGGGGGCGGCCTGGGCGAGGGCGCGGTAGTGCCCGACGGCTTCGGTGATGGTGTCGAGTGCGCCCTGCCGATTCCCTGCCGCGCCTTGGTGGACGGCGAGGTTGTTGAGGGAGGCGGCGAGGTCGGGGAGGTGGGCGGCGGGGGCGGCCTGGGCGAGGGCGCGGTAGTGCCCGACGGCTTCGGTGATGGTGTCGAGTGCGCCCTGCCGATTCCCTGCCGC